>SLGN01000735.1 GCA_007123695.1 Verrucomicrobiales bacterium | reverse complement strand
TCCCCGAGATCGCGGCCCTGCGCCGCGGCGAGATCGACGAAGCCGAGTGCCGCGAGCAGATCGCCCGGGCCACGCGCCGCTACGCGAAACGGCAGGAGACCTGGTTCCGCCGCGAGAAGGACTTTGTTCCGATGCACGTGGCCAAGGACGAAGCGCCCGAACACACCGCCGCCCGCATCGCCGAGGCCTTCGGACTTTCCCCCCTGGGCGAGGCCGACGCCTAGATGCCTCAGGGAGCTTCCTGCATCAAATAGGCAAAAAGATCACGCAACTCCTTGTCGTCGAGACCGCTGAGAAGACCAGGGGGCATCAGCGAAATCGGAGATGCCTCGAGGCTTTCGATTTCAGCCCGGTCGAGCACCGAGACTTGGCCGGCGAGGTCCTTGAGGCTTACGGTGCGGGGGGTCTGGTCGGCCATCACGCCGATGACCTTCCGGCCGTCCTTCATCGTGGCGACGTAGTTGCCATAGCCCTCGCGGATCTCGAGGCTGGGATTGACGATTCCGTCGATCCAGAAGTCGAGATTCTGGCGCTCGTAGCCGGTGAGTTCGGGCCCGATCTCCAGCCCCTCGCCGAAGAGCTTGTGGCAGTTGGCGCAGCGCGCCGCGAAGGTCGCCTTGCCGGCGGTGGCCTTGCCCGTGGCGGCGGCGAGAACCTCGCGGATGCGGGCCGATTCGGCGGCGACGTCGATCCCGGCGGCCCCGGCCGCGATGCCGGGCCAGTGCTTGCGGATGCGGGCGTCGAGGGCCTCGTCGCCATGCTCCATCATCAACTGGACGACGTCGACCCCTAGCTCGCGCGCCTTGACCACCGCCTTGTCCACCTCGTCCATCATCAACTGAGCCCACGGGAGCCGCCCGGCGAGAACCCGCTCGGCGGTGGAGCGCACCCCGTGCTCGTTCGGCAGAGTCGATCCATGGCGTGCGAGAATGCCCTTGGCCACCGACTCGTCGTCGAAGCGGGCGAGCGTCTGGAGGGCGACGCGCTTGAGGGCGAACTCCTGCGGCAAGGCAAGGATTTTCAGCAGCGGATCGACCGCACCGGTGTCTCCGCTCTCGCCGAGGAGCCGCACGAGTTCGCTGCGCACGCCGACGGGGAGCCCTCCGTCGAGGACCGCCTTCTTCGCCTCGGCCAGAGCGTCCGCCTCTCCGCTGCGCAGACGCAGGACGATGCCGCTGTCGCCAAGAGTGCGGGAATAGTCCTGCAGGGCCTTGGTCAGCGATTCGGGAAGCTCGGGCATGGGAACCCCCTCGAAAGCGGACTGGAGCGCCTCGAGCAGCTTGGTGCGGAGGGCCTCGTCGGGCGCCTGGCCGAGCAGCACGGCGGCGCTGGCGTAGTTCTCGCTGCCGCCGGCGATGGCGTAGCGTTTCATGAGCCGCTCGAGGAGCACCTCGCGGACGAGGGGCGGTCTCCAGTTGGCCGGACGGGAAAGCCAGGCCTCGATGGCGCGGCGGCCCCGCTCGGCGTGTTCCTCTACGGCCCACCAGACCATGAGAGGCTGGTGCGGGTCGTCGAGATCCTCGTCGTGACGGATCAGCCCCTCGACGATGGCGAGTCCGACCGCCGGGCTGAGACGCTTCGCGCTGGCGGCGAGCTGCACTCGGACCTGCACGTCGGTCTCGCCCATGGCGAGGTCGGCGAGGGCTGCGGCGAGGGCTCCGCCGGCCTTGCGGCGGTCGCCGGCGAGCCGCACGACCCAGCGGCGCAGGTCGGCGTCGGGGTGGCTGAGCCATTTGATGGCCCGCTCGTCGGTGAGCCCGTCGAGCAGATTCAGCGCCCAGAGAGCCTCGAGCGATTCGGGCCGCTCGCCGCCCTCGACCATGGCGACGAGGTCGCCCGCGGCGGAGCTGTCGCCCCGCCAGCCGAGTTCGAGCATGGCGCGGCGGCGCACGACGCGGTTGGGATGGGAAAACAGCTCGATGAGCTCGGCGACCGGGCGGGCCGACAGATCGCCCTCGCGGTAGACGGGGCGCTCTCCGGCGGGCTGCAGGCGGTAGATGCGGCCGCTCGTCTTGTGCCAATCGTCGACGGGCCGCACGTGGCTGAGGCGGCTGTCGTACCAGTCGGCCAGATAGACGCCGCCGTCGGGTCCCATGCCGGCGTAGACGGGGCGGAACCAGCGGTCGGGCGACTCGAGGGGATTCTCCTCGTCGATGGTGCGGTAGGTCGATCCGTCGCGCTCGAGCCGACTGGCCCAGACGAGGTTGTGAAGCGCGTTGGCGGCGACGATGCGTCCCGCGAGGTTCTCTCCGAACAGTCCATCCTCGTAGATGGTGAAGGTCTGGGGGAAGCGGCGCTCGTCGCCCTCGTGGGCCATGTGTCCGAAATAGCCGAAGGCGTAGGGATTGGTGAGCGGGCCGTGCTTGCCCCAGGACTTGGATCCGTAGCTGCCCTGCGGATAGAACATGCCCCGGGTCTTCCCCGCGTTGGTGCCGGAAAAGACGTGTCCGGCGGCGTCGATCTCGAGGCTGAAGGTGTTTCCGCCACCCTCGGCGTAGATCTCGAATCGCTCCGTCGGCGGATGGAAGCGCCACACCATCTGGCCCTGCCACTCGACGGCGTCGCCGCTCGCGGGATCGACGACCTTTCCGGTGGTGGTGGAGCCGTTCACTCCGTAGAGCCAGCCGTCGGGGCCCCAGACGAGGCTGTTCATCACCGAGTGGGTGTCCTCCAGGCCGAAGCCGGAAAGCTTGACCTCGGGGTCCGCATCGGGCCGCCCGTCGCCGTCGGAGTCGGGATAGAAGAGGAGGTAGGGAGGATTGGCCACCCAGATGCCGCCGGCCCCGACCGCGACCGAGGTGGCGATGTTCAGGCCGGTGATGGCGTCGAAGTGGGAATCGAAGACGCCGTCGCCGTTGGTGTCCTCGAAAACGCGCACGATGTCGTCGCCCGGGTCGCCGTGCGGAGGCGGCTGGGGCACCTTGTCGAAGCGGGCGCGGAGGTGGTTGTCGTATTCGACGATCTTGAGGCCGGCGGGGAACTGGTATTGGCGGTAGAGCACGGCCCAGAGGCGGCCCTTGGCATCCCACGCGAGGGAAAGGGGCTGCTCGACGGCGGGCTCGGCGGCGACGAGATCGACCTCGAAGCCCTCGCGCAGACGGAAGGCCGCGAGAGCCTCCTGCGGCGGGGTCGGCTCGGAGCCGTCGGCGAGGGCGCCGCGCCCCGGAAAGCTGCGGATGACCTCGAGCGCCTGCTCGGACCCCGCCACGGCGGTGGGTCCGCCCTCCCGCTTGGCGGCGGTGTCCTGCGCGCCGACGGAGGCAGCGACGCCCGCGAGCACGGCGGAGCAGGCCAGCAGGGAAATTTCGAATGCATGGTTCCTCTTCCTCATTTCACAACGATGGAGCCATACCGGCCCGCTGAACACAAGAATTTCCGCCCGAAGGCGCGACTTGCGGGGACGGCTTCGCGGAAGGGACTTTCTGCAAGACAAGCCCGCCCTCCCCGTGCCAGATTGCGGCCATGGCGATCTACGGAACGGCCCTGCTCTCCCTCTGCCTCCTCGTCGGCCTCGCGACGGGCCGGCTGCTCGGCGCCGCGCTCGGGATCGACGCCGACGTGGGCGGGGTGGGCATCGCGATGCTGCTGCTGGTCCTCGCGAGCGACCGTCTCCGCGCCTGCGGAAGGCTGCCGGCGGCGACGGAGTCGGGCGTGGTCTTCTGGGGCAGCATCTACGTCCCCGTGGTCGTTGCCATGGCCGCGAGCCAGAACGTGCTCGGAGCTCTCTCCGGCGGCGTCATGGCCCTGCTCGCGGGCCTCGTCTCGGTCGCGGCGGGCTTCGCGGCGGTGGCCCTGCTCGCGAGATCGGGGCGGAAGGGAGGCGCGGCATGAGCGGTGCCGGCGCCGTGCTGGAGCGGGTCTGGACGGAGAACGGGCTGGTCGCCGCCTTCGCCGTCGTCGGCGCGGTGATGCTGTTCTCGTCGTGGGCGAGCGCCCGCCTCACCGGCGGGCGTCTCCACGGCAGCGCCATCGCCATCCTCCTCGGTCTGGTCCTCGCCGTGGTCGGGGGGATCGGCGCGGGGGGCGAGCGGGGTCTCGCCGACCTGCCGTGGTTCTCGGGCCTCGGGCTGCTGGGCGGGGCGATGCTGCGCGACCTCGCCATCGTCGCCACGGCCTTCGGGGTGCGCCTGGAGGAATTCGCGAAGGGCGGCGCGGCCGGGACCGCCGGGCTCTTCCTCGGACTCGTCCTCTCCTTCGCCGCCGGCGGCCTCGTCGCCTATGCCTTCGGCTACCGCGACGCCGTCAGCGTCGTCACGATCGGGGCGGGCGCGGCGACCTACATCGTGGGCCCGGTCACCGGAGGCGCGCTCGGCGCCAGCTCCGAAGTTCTCGCCCTGAGCGTCGCCGCGGGCCTGGCCAAGGCCATCGCCGTGATGGTGGCGACGCCCCTCTGCGCCCGGGCCATGGGACTGGACAATCCGCGGGCCGCGATGGTCTTCGGCGGCGTCATCGGAACGACCAGCGGGGTGATGGCCGGACTCGCCGCGACCGATCCGAAGCTGGTCCCCTACGGAGCGATGACCGCGACCTTCTACACCGGGCTCGGCTGCCTGCTCGGCCCCTCGGTTTTCTTTCTCGCCGCAAAGATGCTGCTGCCCCCTGTCTGACGACGCCGCACCGACCATGACCGAACTCCCCCTGCTCGCCCGGGCGAAGACCTTCGCCGACCGCATCGCCATCGACGACCCCGTTTCCCCATGCCGATACGGGGACCTGCTGGAGGATTCCGCCCGGATCGCCGCAGCGCTGCTCGACGGCGCCACCGACCTCGAAGAACGGCGCGTCGCCCTGCTTGCCTCTCCCGGCGCGGACTACGTCGCGGGCCAATGGGCGGTGTGGCGGGCCGGCGGAATCAAGCTGCCTCTGTGCCTCTCCGCGACCAAGCCCGAATGGGAATATGCCCTGACCGATTCCCGGGCCGACACCGTGCTCGCCGACGCGGACGCCGCCGACCGCATCGCGCCCCTGTGCACTCGCCTCGGGCTGCGTCTCGTGCGGACCGACGCCGCCCCGCAGACCCGGCCCGGCGGCGGGGCGCGGAGCCTGCCCGAGATCCCGGAGGACCGTCGCGCCATGATTCTCTACACCAGCGGGACGACGAGCCGTCCGAAGGGCGTGGTCACCACCCACGCGAACATCCGGGCCCAGATCGAGAGCCTCGTCGAGGCCTGGGCCTGGTCGGGGGAGGACCGCATCCCCCTCTTTCTCCCCCTCCACCACATCCACGGGATCATCAACGTGGTCTGCTGCGCGCTGTGGAGCGGCGCCCGGCTCGAGACCTTTCCCCGCTTCGAGATGGCGGGCGTGCTCGGGCGGGTCCGCGAGCGGGCCTACACCCTCTTCATGGCCGTGCCCACGATCTACGTGAAGATGATCGAGGCGCTGGAGGCGGCCCCGCCGGAGCAGCGCGAGCCCGTCGTCGCGGGCATCGCCTCGATGCGGCTGATGGTCTCGGGCAGCGCCGCCCTGCCTGCGTCGGTCCATGCTCGCTGGGCCGGTCTGACCGGCCAAGTGCTGTTGGAGCGCTACGGCATGACCGAAATCGGCATGGCCCTGTCGAATCCGCTCGACGGCGAGCGGCGGCCCGGCTCGGTGGGCCTGCCCCTGCCCGGTATGGAGGTGCGGCTGCGCAGCGAAGAGGGCGAAACGGTCGCGGGCGAGGACGAGCCCGGCGAAATCCAAGTGCGCGGTCCGGGCGTCTTCGCCGCCTACTGGGACCGTCCCGAGGCGACGGTGGATTCCTTCGAGGGCGAATGGTTCCGCACCGGCGACCTCGCCGTGCGGGAAAGAGGCTACTACCGCATCATGGGCCGGCTCAGCGTGGACATCATCAAGAGCGGGGGCTACAACCTGAGCGCCCTCGAGATCGAATCGGTCCTGCTGGAGCATCCCGCCATCGCCGAATGCGCCGTCGTCGGCCTGCCCGACGATACTTGGGGCGAAGCCGTCGCGGCAGCCTGCGTCGCGACGCCCGGGAGCGGGCTCGAGCTCGAAGCCCTGCGCGAGTGGTGCCGCGGGCGGCTCTCGCCCTACAAGATCCCACGGCGGCTGCGGGTCGTCGCCGAACTGCCGCGGAATGCGATGGGCAAGGTCACCAAGCCTGCCGTTCCCTCGCTGTTCGACGAATGAGGCGCCGCAGTCGCTCCGGGTCCGGCGCCTTGCGGGGGGACGGGAACACCTCCCTTGCGGTTCCGCGCCCGGTCTGCCAAACTCCCCCCATGCCCATGACGCGCCTCCGCCCTGCTGCGGCCCTGCCGCTTGCCTTGCTCCTCGCCGCTTTTCCCGCCGCCGCCGAAAAGCCCGCGCCGGCGGAGCCCCAGCTCGTCGCCGAACCGGCCCCGGAACCCGGCGGCGGCCTCGTCGGGAGCGCTCTCGAAACGCTCGTGGAAGAGGGCCTCGAGGTGAGTTCCGCGCTCGCTCCCGGTCTCGTCAAACATCCCGTGATGGCCGCCCTCGACGACCGCGGGCGGCTCTTCGTCGCCGCCAACGCCGGCGCCAACCTCGACAAGGAAGGGCTGCTGCGCGAGCGACCCGGCTCCATCTACCTGCTCGAGGACACGAACAAGGACGGGGTCTTCGACAAGGCGACCCTCTTCGCCGAGGGGCTCACCTTCCCGCAGGGCGCGCTCTGGGTCTACGACTCCCTCTACGTGATGTCCCCCCCGAGCCTCTGGCGCTTCGCCGACGAGGACGGCGACGGCTACGCCGAGGTGCGCGAGGAACTCGTCACCGGCTTCGACTTCACCGGCAACGCCGCCGACGTCCACGGCCCCTTTCTCCACCCCAACGGCCGCCTCTACTGGTGCCACGGGCGCAAGGGCTTCGCCGTGGCCGATCCCGACACCGGCCGCGTCCTCGAGCAGGGCCGCAGCGCCCGCATCTGGTCCTCGCAGCTCGGCGGCGGCGAGGTCGAGTCCTTCGCCGGCGGGGGCATGGACAACCCCGTCGAAATCGACTTCACCGACGAAGGCGAGATCCTCGGCACGGTGAACCTCTTCTACGGACGCCCCCGCGGCGACGTGCTGGTGCACTGGGTCCACGGGGGCGCCTACCCGCGCTTTGACCAGGGCCAGGTCCTCGCCGAGTTCCGCAAGACCGGCGACCTGCTGCCGCCGGCCCACAACTTCGGACACGTCGCGGTCTCGGGCACCTGCCGCTACCGCAGCGGCGCGGTCGATCCCTCGTGGCGCGACGGGTGGATCGTGACCCACTTCAACACGGGCGAACTCTCCCTGACAAAACTCCGGCCCGAGGGCTCCACCTACGCCGAGGAGGAGACTCGCACCGTCTTCCGCGCGCTGAAGCCCGACACCCACCTCACCGACGTGCTGGAGGACCACAACGGCGACCTGCTCGTGATCGACACGGGCGGCTGGTTCCGCAACGGATGCCCCACCTCGCAGATCGCCAAGCCCGAGGTCGAGGGCACCATCTACCGCATCTCCCGCAAGGGCGAGCCCCACCGCCCCGCCAGCTACCCGGACTGGGAGCGACTCTCCTCGATGCAGGTCTCGCACTTTCTCGCTGCGCCCGACGCGTGGCTGCGCGAGAGGGCCATCACCGAACTCGCCGTCCGAGGCTCGCCCGCCCAACCCGAGCTGGAGCGGATCCTCGTCGGGGGCGAAAGCGACCCCATCGCCCGCATCGGAGCCGTCTGGGCCCTCTCGCGGATGAAGTTCTCGGAATCGGCCGACCTGCTCTACGAGACCCTTACCGACGAGGATGCACGGGTGCGGCAGGCGGCCTGCAACGCCATCGCGGTGACGCGCACCTGGCAGATCGTCGCCGCGAACGAGCCGATGGAGCGCGCCATCGAGCTGGAGCGCAACAAGACCATCTCCGGCGCCCTCGCCTCGATCGTCCGCTCCGACGAACCCGCCGTGGCCCGGGCCGCAGCCGCCGCGCTCGGGCGCATGGGCGAGCATCGCGCCATCGGTGCCCTGCTCGGGCGACTCGGCCGCAGCGGGGAGGACCGATTTCTGGAGCACGCCCTCGTCTACGCGCTGATCGAAATCGACGACTTCGAGACCACCCGAGACGCTCTCGACGCCGGCGACGAAAGCCTGCTCGCCGGGGTTCTTCGCGCCCTCGACGGCATGGAGTCCTCGCAGCTCGACTTTCTCGAGGTGCTGCCCCACCTTGAGTCCTCCGGCGAAGCGGTGCGCGAGGCGGCCCTCGCCGTCGCGGCGGACCACCCGCAATGGGACGCGGCCCTCGCCAACGCCTTCTTCGACTGGGATGCCGAACTCACCGAAGCCCGGCGGGCTCTGCTCCGCCGCCTCGTCCCCACCTTCGCGAAATCGCCTCCCATGCTCGACTACCTGACGAACCTCGTCACCGACGAGCAACCGGAACTGTCCGCCCTCGGCCTCGAGCTGATTTCGCTCGCGCCCGGCATTCCTTTCCAGGAGGAATGGGCTCCGGCCTTCGAGCGCGCCCTCGCGGGCGGAGGCGAATCCGAAGACACCGCATCTGCCCCGGACGCCGGACCCACCGCGGCCCTGCGTGCCCTCCATGCCTCGGCGACGGATCGTTTCGCGGGACTTCTCGAGAGCCTCTGTCTCGACGAGGAACGCGATGCCGGACTGCGGCTGGACGCGGCCCGGGCCCTCCGCGGCAAGGACGGTGCCCTGCCCGAAGCGGCCTTCGCCCTCGCCGAGGCAAGCCTCTCGCCCACCGCCGCTCCCGAGGCGAGGAGCAAGGCGGTCTCCCTGCTCGCGGGATCCTCCCTCACCCCGGCGCAGCGGGACCGGCTCGTGCCCCGGCTCGGGGAGTTCGGCCCCTTCGAATGGGGCTCCTTCCCCGACCTCTTCCGCAAGATCGACACGCACGAGCAGGCCGGGCAGCTCGTCGAGGTCCTCGTCGGCTCCCCTCTCCTGCCGAACCTCGAGGCCGAGGCCCTGCGCAAACGCTTCGAGCCCCACCCCGAAGCGCTCGCCACGCTCGATGAACGATTCGCCCGGCTCGCCGAGGAGCGCGAGGCAGCCAACGACCGCATCGAAGAATTCGTCGCCTCCCTCGCCGAGGCCGATCCCGCAGCCGGCGAAGCGGTCTTCGCCTCGGGCAAGGGTGCCTGCCTCGTCTGCCACCGCGTCGGCGAGACCGGCGGTGAAATCGGGCCCGACCTCACCCGCATCGGCCGCATCCGCACCGCCCGCGACCTCTACGAATCCATCCTCTATCCGAGCGAATCGATCGCGCGGGACTTCGACACCTGGGAGATCCAGACCAAGGGCGGTGGCCCCGCCCGCGTCGGCCTCGTCGAGGCGCAGAGTTCGCGAGGCCTCTTCCTCGTCGACATGGCGGGGCAGCGCTCCCTCGTTCCGCACGAGGACGTCGCCTCGATCCGCCGCGTCCCCGTGTCCCTGATGCCGATGGGGCTCGAGCAGACCCTCGCCCCGGAGGAGCTTCGGGATCTCGTCGCGTGGCTGCTGGAGCGGCGGTAGGAACGGGGCAGTTGGGAATTTCTCGACGCCGCCGGTTGCCTTCACCCGAGCGCCCGGGATCGCGGGGGCTTGATTAACGGGTAGTGCCCAGATCCCCTGACATTCGTGAGTTCAGGCTAGTTCCGAGCGATTCCCAAATACAAGCTTGAATCGAAGCAGCTTCTGGATTGCCCATTCGCGCAACTCCTGCAATTCCTCCGACGATGATTCAATCGAACCTTCACGATAGGTTGCAATGCGGCAGGCCTTCTTGCCGTCCATTGGTTCCCAGGTGAGTTTTTCTTCGAACAGCGACTCGATCTCCTCTTTAACTTCACTGAGCTTGTCGAAGCGATGCATGTTGTCCTCCGCTTCATCGTTGCCGATGTAAATCTCTGCCCTTGCTCTACCCTTCGCTGCAAAACTATGGCCGTAAGTGAATGATTTCCTTCCCGATGAGAACGAATACCAGTTCTGCGGCTGCGCCTTGCGCGCGGAGGTGAACTTGTGCTTCTCCCTCAGCTCGTCGATCAGCTCCTGAAAATAGGAACGATAAAGCTCGGACCTCTCGGATCCTTGGGAGTTTGATTCCACCTTGCGGTTCTTCCGCCATTCGTTCGGTGAAACGGCGACCTTGAACTGCAAGGCCGGCTTCGAATCTCCAATCCGAATGATCTCGATGGTCACTCCGAAAAAGTCTGTCTTGGAGTCCGTCCGCTGGTTGAGCCAGTCGAGCGCCTGTCTGTGCTCTTCGCGGATCACGGTCGCGACCCAAAGGATCACATCCGCATCGTAGCCGCTCGCGTAGGTGATCAGCTTGCCGAGGTGGTCGTGATCGGTGGAATTGAGCTGGTTCTCGATGATCACGTGAGAATTCCTTCCCAAATCCTTTGCCAAGATGTCGAGCGAGAATCCGCCTACCTCCGCCTCGCGCGTCACCAATTCAAGATCGATGCCAACAGCCTGACCGAGGCGGTCGAGGTTTTCCGCGAGCCACGGGGTAAAATCATGAGCCTCATGGCTCCAAATCGACCGTGGATCGACCTTCTCGATGTTCTCAAACTCTGGATTCATGAATCTGGCCCCTGCAAGGCGGGCGACAAACTTTACGGTCTCAGACTCTTGCGCCAGTGGCAAGTTACGTCAATGACGCATCCCGGCGGGATGCCAGCCGCGACCGAATCCGCCCGGCCATTCACGCAAGTTCACTTCCTCTCCGCCGTCGTCAGCGGCGTGACCGGATCGGGCGCGAGCCGTCCCTGCACCTCGTTGAGCTTCACCGTGTCGAGGCGGGGCAGGACATGCTTCGCAAAAAGGTCGCACTCGTCGAGATGCGGATAGCCGCTGAGAATGAAGGACCGGATGCCGAGATCGATGTAGCGCTGCAGCTTCGCGAGAACCTGGTCGGGGTCGCCGACGATGGCGCTGCCGCAACCGCTGCGGGCCAGTCCGACGCCGCTCCACAGATGCGGCTCGAGGTAGAGATCCCCGCTCTGCTCGCGCAGTTCGTCCTGCCGCTGCACCCCGCAGCTCGCGCTGTCCATGCTGCGCCCCTTGATCTCGCGTCCTTTTTCGAGGTCGAGACGAGAGATGAGCCGCTCGGCGGCGGCGCGGGCGGCGGACTCGGTCTCGCGCACGATGACGTGCGCCCGGAAGCCGAAGTCGATGGTGCGCCCGTGGGC
>SLGN01000213.1 GCA_007123695.1 Verrucomicrobiales bacterium | reverse complement strand
GGGGCGCCCCCGATCAACCCAGCAGCAGCAGGACGAGCACCTGGGCCGAGAGGATCCGCAGCAGCGTGGTCAGGGGGTAGACGGTGGCGTAGGCGACCGAGGGGGCGTTGGATCCAGCCAAGTTCGTGGCGAAGGCGAGCGCAGGAGGATCGGTCATGCTTCCGGCGAGCAGGCCGCACAGGTCCATGAAGTTCACTCTCCAGAAAATCCGCGCCGCCGCCGACACCAGCAGAATCGGCAGCACCGTGACGAGGAACCCGGCGGCGAGCCACCGCAGCCCCGTCGCCGAGACCACGGTCTCGAAGAACGCATTGCCCGCCCCGAGGCCGACCGCCGCGAAGAAGAGGGCGATGCCGAATTCGCGGAAGGCGAGGTTGGTGTTTTCCGGCATGTGCCAGACCTGGGATCCGATCCGCCCGATCCGCCCGAGGATGAGGGCGACGACGAGCGGTCCGCCGGCGAGCCCGAGGCGGACAGGTTGGGGGATGCCGGGAAGGGCGAGCGGCAGGGTGCCGAGGCCGATGCCGAGAAGAATGCCGATGAAGAGCGGGATGAAGTGCGTCTCGTCGAGCTCGTGCATCGAGTTGCCGAGAGCCTGGGAGGCGGCCTCCAGATTCTCCTCGGCGCCGACGATCTGGAGCTTGTCGCCGAACTGGAGCCGCAGACCGCGGATCGCGGTCATCTCGAGGTCGGCGCGGGTCACCCGCGTCACCGCGACGCCGAAGCGCTGGTCGAGCCGCAACTGTCCGAGCGTCTTCCCGAGCACGGCGCGCTCGGTCACGACGACGCGCCGATAGGCGATGCCGCGCGCGCTGATGAGGAGATCCTCGTCGCCGCGGTGCCCGACGATCCGCTCGAAGGCGGCGAGCCCCGCGGGCGTCCCGACTGCGGCGATGCGGTCGCCGACGTGGACGACCGTCGCATCGGTCGCCACGACGGTCTCTTCGCCGCGGCGCAGTCGCGAAAGGGTGACGCCCGTCTCGGTGCGCCCCGGCACCTCGCCGAGGGCGATTCCGTCGAGGTTCGGGTTGTCGATGACGAGGGTGCGCCGCTCGACGTGTTCGGAGGCTTGGCGACCTCGGGTCACGAATTCGGCCGCCTCGGCCCGCGCGTCGATGCGGAAAACGGCCTTGATCAGCAGCATGCTGGCGATGATGCCCAGGATCGCTCCGGGATAGGTCACGGCGTAGGCCAGGGCCGGCAGGGCACGCTGCTCGGGCGAGACGCCGGACATCTCGCCGAGCGCCTGGGTCGAGGCGCCGAGCGAGGGGGTGTTGGTCGAGGCCCCCGAAAAGATCCCCACGACGGCGGCGGGATCGAATCCGGCGATCCAGCCGGCGAGAGGGGCGCCGACGGCTCCGAGCACGACGATGGCGAGAGCGAGCAGATTCAGACGGAGCCCCTGCGAGCGCAGCGCGGCGAGAAAGCCGGGCCCCAACTGCAAACCGATGGTGAAGACGAAGAGAATCAGCCCGAACTCCTTGAGAAAGTCGAGAACGTCGTGGTCGATGCCGCCTTCGAAGCGCCCGATGAGAAGGCCGGCGAAGAGGACTCCGCCGGGACCAAGTCCGACGCCTCGGAACTTCACGCTCCCCAACGCCATGCCCGCCACGCACACCGACGCCACCAGGGCGATGGCGTGCGCGATGGGTTGGGTTTCTTGGAGACCGGAGAGCCAGGGCATCTGCCTCCATCGCGAAAGCAGATGTCGGACCAATCCGCCCGCCGGTGCCGCTCAGGACCGCCCGCTCCCGGGTTCGCCGTCCCGGAAGGCGAAGAGGGCGGCGCAGGAATGGGCCTCGAGCCGGTAGGTCGGCGAGTCGAAGGGCGGGCTTTCCTCCCAGGGATGGATGTCCTCGGGCGAGGGTAGCGAGGTGTCGATCCAGCGACGCCAGATGCCGCCTCGGGGGCTGGGCAGATCGAACTCGAGGGGCTCGCGCCATGCGTTCATCAGGTAGAGGAAGAGCAGCCCCTCCCGCTTGACCTCGGCGGTGAAGGCGAGGCTGTGGGAATCGTCGCTCCAGTCGGGCTGTCCGCATCGGACCCCGTGCCACGCGATCTCGGCCTCGCTGACGAGTTCGGCGAGACTCTGCCCCTCGGGACCGAGCCCGCGGCGGGCCCGGCGCCCGACGAGCAGCTTGACGAAGCGGTGGAGTCCGGCGTGCCGCTCCAGCAGGCTCCAGTCGAGCCAGCTCGTCTCGTTGTCCTGGCAGTAGGGGTTGTTGTTGCCCCCCTGCGAGCGCCGCATTTCGTCGCCCATCAGCAGCATGGGCACGCCGAGGGACAGCAGGGTGGCGGCGTGGAAGTTCTTCACCTGCCGGTCGCGCAGCGACTCCACCGCCGGATCGTCGCTGGGCCCCTCGACCCCGCAATTCCAACTGCGGTTGTCGCTTTCGCCGTCGCGGTTGCCTTCGCCGTTGGCCTCGTTGCGCTTGTTTTCGTAGGAGACGAGATCGTTCAGGGTGAATCCGTCGTGGCAGGTGGCGAAGTTCACGCTCTGCTCGGCCTCGCGGTGCTTGTGCCGGTAGATGTCGGGGCTGCCGATGAGACGGTCGGCGACCCGACGCACCGAGCCCCGTTCGCCCCTCAGAAAATCGCGGAGGTCGTCGCGGAAGCGGCCGTTCCACTCCTTCCACTCGTCGCCGACGAAGCTGCCGACCTGGTAGAGGCCGGCGGCGTCCCAGGCCTCGGCGATCAGCTTGACCCCGGCGAGCGAAGGATCGGTCTCGATGTCCCAGAGCACCGGCGGATTCGGCAGCACGTTGCCGGCCTCGTCGCGGGCGAGAATCGAGGCGAGGTCGAAGCGGAAACCATCGACGTGCATCACGTCGACCCAGTAGCGCAGGCTGTCGAGGATCATGCGCCGCACCACGGGATGGTTGGCGTTGAGACTGTTGCCGGTGCCGCTGTAGTTCGCATAGCGCGAGCGGTCGCTCTC
>SLGN01000544.1 GCA_007123695.1 Verrucomicrobiales bacterium | reverse complement strand
TTTTGCATGCGACGTTGGGACCTTCATTCCATCGTAACGATAGGAGCCAATTTTGAAAACAGATTTTCTCATCGTCGGGCAAGGTCTCGCCGGATCCCTCCTCGCTTGGCATCTGCTCGGCGCAGGTCGGCGCGTCCTCGTTGTCGATCGCGACGAGGAATCGACCTCATCGAAGGTCGCTGCCGGACTCGTCACCCCGCTGGCCGGCTCGCGCTTTCATCTGCCCGAGCATCTCGGCGAGCGCCTCGACTACGCGAGGCGTTTTTATTGGGACATCGAAGAGCGCTCGGGCCAGACCCTCTTTCGCCATCTCCGCATCGCCCGGCTTTTCCGCGACCAAAGCGAAGCCGACCTTTGGCGGAGCCGGATCGCCCGCGAGCCCGAACGCTACGCCCGCTACCACGCCCCCCTTGAGGTCGATCCCGGCAGCCTCCACATGCCTTTCGGCGGCTTCGAGATGCGGGAGGGAGGGTGGCTCGACGTGCCCGCCTTCCTCGAAGTCACCCGGCAGGCCCTGCTGGAACGGGCTGCCTACGCCATCGCGAAGGTTCGGTCCGAGGACATCTCGGCCTCGCCCGGCGGCGTCCGTTGGAAGAACGTCGAGGCCGGCTGGGCCGTGTTCTGCGAAGGTTGGCGGGGGGCGGCAAACCGCTTTTTCGACTGGGTGCCGCTGCGCCCCACCTGCGGGGGCATCCTCGATCTGCGCCTTCCCCGGCTCGCCGGAGAAGGCCGCATCCTGAATCGTGGAGGCTGGCTCCTGCCGCTCGGAGACGGTCGCTTCCGCGCCGGATCGACCTACCGCGAACTTCTTCCCTCGCACGCTGCGGCCGGGGAAATCGCCGACGCCGACGCAGACCGCGACGAAATTCTCGCCAAGGTCGCCGCAATCACGCCCGCCGCCGCCGAGGTCGTCGGCCAGCGCACCGGTCTACGCCCCACGATTCGGCGCAGCCAGATTTTCATGGGCCCGCACCCGGCGCATCCGCGCATCGTTTTCTTCAACGGCTTCGGCTCGAAGGGAGTCCTCAACGGCCCTTGGCACGCCGCCACGCTCGTCGCCCACCTTCTCGTCGGCGCCCCGTTGCCCGAGTCGGCCGAGCTTGGAGGCCGGTTTCTGTGAAACGCTCCTAAGCTTCCTTCCTCCTCTGCCGACCAAGCATGAGCCTGCCCCGCGTCACCGAGATGGCCCACGATTTCGTCCGCCGCCGCCTCCGGCCCGGTGAGGCGGTCATCGACGCAACCGCTGGAAACGGCCACGACACCGTCTTTCTCGCCGAACTCGTGGGCCCCGGCGGTCGCGTCGATGCCTTCGACATCCAGCCTGAGGCGATCGCCGCGACGCGGGCCAGAGTCGCCGCACATCCCCAGGTCCACCTCCATCTTTGCGGGCACGAATGCCTCGCCGAAGCCGTGCCTGGAACGGTTGCCGCCGCCATGTTCAATCTCGGCTACCTTCCCTTGGGCGACAAATCGATCGCGACGCGACCCGAAAACACGCTCGCCGCTCTCGCTGCCGTCCGGCAACTTCTCGTCCCCGGCGGTATCCTCACCGCAGTCGTCTATCCCGGCCATCCCGGGGGTTCCGAAGAGGCCGCCGCTGTGGAGAGTTGGTTCTCTTCTCTCGAAGCTGCGCGATTCCGGGCCGCCAGCTACCGGCCCCTCCAAGGCGACTCCGCTCGGCGACCTCCCTTCCTCCTTGTCGCCGAGCGCCGGGCGGGGTAGCGCCGGAACGGACCGGTCCAAGAGACGGGCTGCGGGAACTTTCTCCGAAACCGTCGTTCCTGCGGCGGGTTGACTCGTCGGTAATCACGAATCTCCGCACCCCGAACCGAAATGAAAAAGCCAACCTTCGCCCTGCTTCCTCTGCTCCTTGCCACCTCGCCTCTTGCCGCTGACGAGAAACCGCAACCTCCCTCTGAAAAGCCCGCCGCAAAAACCGAAGGTCCACGAGGCGCCGGGCCCGGCAAAGGCCCCCGTCGGCCCTTCGACGGATCCTTCTTCCGCGAGATGGACAAGGACGGAGACGGTGCCATCACCAAGGAAGAAGCCGGCGAGCGCTGGGAACGTCTTCGCCGTTTCGACAAGGATGGCGATGGCAAGGTGACGATGGAGGAGATCATGGCGGCCCGTCCCGGCGGTCCCGAGGGCGCTCGGGGTCGCCCCGGCGGTCCGAAAGGTCGGCCCGGCATGGCTCCCGGCGGGGCGGTTCTCTTCGACCGTCTCGACCAGAACAAAGACGGCAAGATCACCAAGGACGAAGTCTCCCCCGAGATTTGGGAGCGGATTTCGCGTTTCGACAAAGACGGCGACGGAGCCGTTACCCGCGAAGAAATGGCCGCAGCCACCCCTGGCCGGCCTGGCGAAGGCGGTCCCGGCCGACCTGGCCGACCCGGCATGGGCGATGGCGGAGTCGAGGGGATCTTTTCCCGCTACGACAGCAACAAGGACGGAAAGCTCTCCAAGTCCGAAGTTCCCGAAGAGATGTGGGAGCGCCTTTCCAAAGCCGACGAGAACGCCGACGGCTACGTGAGCCGAGAGGAGCTCGAGAAAGTCTTCCGAAGCCGAGCCGCCAAAGGTGCCGCGAATCCCTCCGTCTCCCGGCCCAAGCCCGAGTAGTCCCACCGGCCATCAAAGCCAGCCACTCGATACTCAAAATAAAAACAAGGCTGATAATTTTTCAAAGCTAAGTGCTTGGGTGTTTTGCTGTGGAATCAATGCCTGCCGATGGAATCGTTGAAAATTCCGAGAACCGGAGATGCGGAGTATCAATGCAGTTCGGGCTACACTGGCTGCACTGGCCGGAATCCCAGATTCTGCGCCATGGAAGACAAAGTTGCGGGGTTGGGCTTCAGCTCTTTTTGAAGAGCATCGAGATGCCGACGAGGATCATGAGCACGGCGAAGATTTTGGTGAGCTGATCATTGCTGAGCTTGCGGACCC
>SLGN01000709.1 GCA_007123695.1 Verrucomicrobiales bacterium | reverse complement strand
GGTCGCGCGACTGACCGAGCTCGTGCAGCTCAATTTCACGAAATGCCGCAGCCTTTCCGACATCCGGCCGGTCGAGGGGCTGCCCAAGCTCGTCGTCGTGATGCT
Organism: Verrucomicrobiales bacterium; assembly: GCA_007123695.1. Lineage (GTDB taxonomy): Bacteria > Verrucomicrobiota > Verrucomicrobiia > Verrucomicrobiales > DEV007 > Arctic95D-9. The sequence continues at coordinate 2,836 of SLGN01000709.1, read as the reverse complement.
GGGCGGCTCGGGAGTCGCGCCCTCGGCGGTGAAGGATCTCGAGCCGGCCAATCCGGCGGTATTTTTCGAATTTTCCGGCGGCGGTGAGTGATGCGGTGCTGCGGGCGCAAAGCCGCAGCTCAACGGCGAGGCAGCAGGGCCGGATCGGTCTCCTGCGTCGGTTCGGGATATTCGAAGGTGCGGCCTTCGTAGTTGCGGACGAGAGTGCGGTCGGCGGTGCGCTGCAGCACGTATTCGGGATTGACCGGCACTTTGCCGCCGCCTCCGGGCGCGTCGATGACATACTGCGGCACGGCGTAGCCGGTGGTGTGCCCGCGCAGCCCTTCGATGATGCGGATTCCCTCCTCCACCGGCACCTCCAGATGCGAAGATCCCTGGATCAGATCGAGCTGGTAGAGATAGTAGGGGCGCACCCGGCACATCAGTAGCTTGTGGACGAGGTCCCGCATCGTCGCGACGTCGTCGTTCACCCCCCGCAGGAGCACGCTTTGGTTCCCCAGCGGAATGCCGGCGTCGGCGAGCCTTTCCAGCCCTTCGCGGACCTCGGTGGTGAGTTCCTTGGCGTGGTTGGCGTGCACGCTGATGAAAAGCGGATGGTGGCGGCGCAGCATGGCGCAGAGTTCCGGAGTGATGCGCTGGGGCAAAAAGATCGGTACGCGCGAGCCGATGCGGAGAAATTCGAGGTGGCGGATCTGGCGGAGCCGCCCGAGGATGCGGTCGAGCTTGGCGTCGGAAAACAAAAGCGGGTCGCCGCCCGAGAGCAGCACGTCGCGGATTTCGGTGTGCTGCTCCAGATATCGGAAGGCGGCCTCGTAGTCGGTTTCCAGCTCCTGCTCGCCGACGCCGCTGACGACGCGGCTGCGGGTGCAGTAGCGGCAGTAGGCAGCGCAGCGGTCGGTCACGAGAAAGAGCACCCGGTCGGGATAGCGGTGCACGAGTCCGGGCACCGGCATGTGCGAGTCCTCCCCGCAGGGGTCCGACATTTCGTAGGGGGAAACGAGCGTCTCCTCGACCCGCGGGATCACTTGGCGGCGGATGGGGCAGTCGGGATCGTCCCGGTCGATCAGATTGAAGAAATGCGGCGTGATCGCCATCGCCAGCTTTGTACCCGAGAGGATCACTCCGTTGCGTTCCTCGGAAGTCAGCTCGAGATGCTCCTCAAGCTGCGCCAGCGAGGTGATGCGGTTTCTGAGCTGCCAGAGATGGCTGTTCCACTGCTCGGGCGACACTCCGCTCCCGGCCCAGTACCCTGGGGCGTGGGCAACAAACGACTTTTGCGAATCCGTTTCGTTCGGTGGCTGCATCATGGGACGAGTGGGCGGAGGCGGATGGGCTGCGAGGCAATGAGAAGAATTTGTCGCCGGAAAACGCCCAAGCTTACGGTGCGCACGAGGATAAAGTCGCCTCTGGCGAAGTCAACCCATGCCGTTTTCTTGCGAAACGCGTGGAATAATCGCGCAACTTCCTTGCCAAAAGGGCAGTGTTACGCAAGTTCTCCCCTTTGCGGAACGGGGTCGCTCGTCTTTCGATGCCACGGAGACCCGCGCCAGGAAGGCGTTCCGCAACTCATCCATCCATCCGTCCATCCATTCAACCAGCCGAACCGCCCGTGACTCCCCATCTGAAACTTCTCCGCCGACTCGCCAAGCCGCACTGGTTCGAGATCCTCGAACTCGTGAAGTGCTCGGAAGGCCTGTCCGTAGGCGATCTCGCCGAGGCCATGGGCATGAGCTACATGGGGGTCAAGAAGCATTGCGTGGCGATGGAAAAGCTCGGATGGCTCGTCACCTGGAGGAATCCCCGGACGGTGGGCCGGCCCGAAAAGCTCTACCGTCTCACCGACAAGGTCGCACCGCTCTTTCCCCAGATCGGCGACGAGGTATGCCTCGCGCTGCTCGAAGCCGCCTCGCAGCTCGAGGCCAACGCCGCCGAAAAGCTGATGCTTGCGTTTTTTCGCAACCAAACCGAGACCCTCGCCGCATCGGTCGGGGGCGGAACCGTGGAGGAACGCGCCGCCCGGCTCGCCGCCGCACGCAAGGCCTCGGGCCATTATTCAAGGGTCGAGAAAACCGAGGAAGGCGGTCTCCGCATCATTGAATTCCACCAGCCGCTGCGACCGCTTTTCGAGCGCTATCCGACCTTGGGGCGCATGGAGGCGCAGATGTTCGAGCGTCTCCTCGGCGCCCGCGTCGCGCGCGACTCCTCCAGAACCGCCGGGCTGGCGAGATACTGGTTTGACATCTCGCCGCGGTAGTGTCGATTCCCGACCATGGGAAACGACACCGAAGAACGCATCCTCGTGGTTCCGCGCGAGCTTTTCGACCGCCTCGGGGCCTTCGAGGGCATCGCCTTCGACGTGGAGAAATACCTGCCCCACTTTCTCGACCCGGCAAACAACTACTTTCTGCCGCGTAGCTCCGCCGAGGACGATCCCACCCACAAGCAGATCATCCCCTACGCCATCTTCCGTCACGGACAACGCTTCCTACACTACGTCCGCGGCGGCAGTGGCGGCGAAAAAAGGTTACACGCAAAAGGGTCGATCGGCATCGGCGGGCACATCAACGAGGACGATTTCGCGGCGGCTTCCCTCGACCGGGACACCTACACCAACGGAGTCGAGCGCGAGATCGACGAAGAGCTCGATATCGACTGCGGGCACACCCAAAAGATCATCGCGCTGATCAACGACGACTCCAACGACGTTGGTCGTGTCCACCTCGGGGTGGTGCATCTTTTCGAACTCGAAGGCGACGGAGTGAAGGCCGCCGAGGCAGGGATCGAGCAACTTTCCTTTCTCACTCTCGAAGAACTCGAGGCACGCCGCGAGTGCCTC
>SLGN01000549.1 GCA_007123695.1 Verrucomicrobiales bacterium | reverse complement strand
GCTGGAAGCCCATGCTACGGGCCCGCTGCTCCCGCTGCTCCCGCTGCCTCGCGGTGCCTGGCCTACTGCTTCTTCTCCTCCTCGCCACACCCGTCTTCGCCCAGATCGGCCCCGACTACGAGCGTCCCGCCTCGGCCGTGCCCGAGCGTTTCAAGAACGTAGCCTGGCGCGCCGCGACGCCTTCCGCCCACTTGCCGAAAGGCGAATGGTGGAAGCCCTTCCGCGACCCCGCCCTCGACGAACTCCTCGCCCGCGCCACCGCCAACAACCAGGAGCTGAAGGCCGCCATCGCCCGCTTCGACCAGGCCCGCACCGCCGCCCGCATGGCCCGCGCCGACCGGCTCCCCGTCGTTGGTCTGCCCCTCGCCGCCGAGCAGCAGCGCACCTCCGCGAACCAGCCCTCGCCGATTCCCCTCGAGGGGCTCCGCTACGACGGTCCCGCCTACAACGCCCTCGCCGACTTCTCCTGGGAGGTCGATCTCTGGGGCAAGCTGAAGCGCCGCATCCAGTCCGACGAGGCCGCCGCCCTCGCCGCCGCCGACGCCGTCCACAACGCCCTCCTCGCGATCCAGGCCGAGGTCGCCGCCAGCTATTTCCAGATCCGCTCCCTCGACGCCGAGCTCGCCATCGTCCGCGAGGCCGTCGAGCAGCGCGGCGAGGCCCTCCAGATCGCCCGCGCCCGCGTCCTCGCCGGGGCCGCCAACGACCTCGAGCAGGCCCAGGCCGAAACCGAGGTCGCCACCGCCGAGGCCGAGATCTCCGTGCTCGCCGCCCGCCGGGACCAGCTCGAGAACTCCCTCGCCCTCCTCGTCGGCGTGCCGGCCTCCTCCTTTTCCCTGCCGCCGCGCCGCGCCGCGCTGCCCGCCCCGCCGAAGATTCCCACCGGCTTTCCCAGCGACCTGCTCGAGCGCCGCCCCGACATCGCCGCCGCCGAGCAGCAGCTCGCCGCCGCCACCGCCCGCATCGGCGTGGCCGAGGCCGAGTTCTTCCCCAGCCTTTCCCTGATGGGCGCCGGAGGCTACCAGAGCGGCGAACTCGACCTGCTCTTCGACCCCGCCTCGATCCTGTGGGCCTACGGTCCGCGCGTCCGCGTGCCCGTCTTCGCCGGCAACCGAAACCGCTTCAACCTCTCGCGCGCCCACGCCGCCCACGACGAGGCCCTCGCCGCGTGGAGGCAGGCATTCCTCGCCGCCGTCGCCGAGGTCGAGACCAGCCTCTCCGGCCTCGGCCATCTCGCGAGGGAGTCCGAAGCCCTCGTCCGCGCCCGCGACAGCGCGATGAAAGCCGCCCGCCTCGCCGGCACCCAGTATGAGGCCGGCACCGCGCCCTACCTCGACGTGATCACCGCCAACCGCACCACCCTCAACACCCAGCTCGCCGTCGAGCGTGTCGCAGGCCAGCGGCTCGTCGCCGCCGTCGGCCTCGCCAAGGCCCTCGGCGGAGGCTGGGACCAGCAGCGGGACCTGCCCATGCCCGAAGCCTCCGCCGACCCCGTGGCCCGCTCCGAGCCCGAGCGCACCGAGACTCCGCTGCTGAAGCGGCTCTTCCGGAAAAAGTAGGAAGTCGCGTCATCTCGCGGAGCCGTGCCGACCGAGGCCGGGCGGGGATTTCGCTTTCCCCGCAAATTGCGCTTGCCCGCGCGGTTCCGACCCATCACCCTTGCGGCCTATGATCAAGGGCATCTTCACAGACTTCAGGGACTTCGCCTTCAAGGGCAACCTCATCGACATGGCCGTCGGCATCATCATCGGCGGCGCCTTCGGGACGGTGGTCAAAAGCCTCGTCGACGACATCTTCATGCCTCTCGTCGGATACATGACGGGCGGGGTGGACTTCAGCAAGCTCGATCTCATGCTCGGAAACCTGCCCGATGGCAAGACCCGGCAGGAGGCGATCGAGGCAGGGGACATCGTCCTCGTCACCTACGGGAACTTTCTCACCTCCTTCGTCAGCTTCCTCATTCTCGCCTTCGTCCTCTTCCTCGTGATCCAGAAGTTCATGGCCGCACTGCGCAAGGCCGTCCCCGGCGGGGCCGCGCCCGCTCCCGAGCCGGAGTCCGAGGCCCCCGCGCCGAGCGAAGAAGCCGTGCTGCTCGGCGAGATCCGCGACCTCCTGAAATCGGGACGTGGCTGACCGATGCCGCCTGCCGTGGTTCAAATTTGCGAAAACTGCATTTTCTACGTCGCAAAAGCGGGAAAACTCTGGACATCGGCCTGCGAAAGCGATAAAATCCATGCGTTGTTGTTGTGGACGGTGATTCCGTCCGAGTTTCATTGCTTGGTTGTTGTTGTGGTGAAGTCGCCCGTCGGCTCCCGCTCAAAAAACCTCCCCGGGAGATCGGGGAGGTTTTTTTGTGGAGCTTTGCGCGGCCCGCCGTAAGCTCAAAGGAGGAAGCGCCGTCCGCTTCGGGCCGGCCCGTCGCTTCCGCTCCTCCCCAAATTCCGCCGACCTCCGCACCATTCCGCCGTGAATTCTCCTCTCGTCATCGCCGACCGCAGCTTTTCCTCCCGTCTCATGGTGGGGACGGGCAAGTTTTCCTCGAACGAGACGATGCGCTCCGCCCTCGAAGCCTCGGGAACGGAGATCGTCACCGTGGCCCTGCGCCGCGCCGATCTCAGCGGAGCAGGGGATCCCTATGCCGACATCCTCGACTACATCGATCCCGAGCGCTACCTGCTGCTCCCGAACACTTCCGGAGCGATGAACGCCGACGAGGCCGTCCGCCTCGCCCGGCTCGCCGCCTCGGCCGGCCTGCCCAAGTGGGTGAAGCTCGAGATCCATCCCGATCCCGCCTATCTGCTGCCCGACCCCATCGAGACGCTCCGGGCCACCGAGATTCTCGTGGGCGAAGGTTTCACCGTGCTGCCCTACATCAACGCCGATCCCGTCCTCGCCAAGCGTCTCCAGGATGCCGGCGCCGCCACGGTGATGCCGCTGGGCTCGCCCATCGGAT
>SLGN01000627.1 GCA_007123695.1 Verrucomicrobiales bacterium | reverse complement strand
TTCCAACGACAGCTGAGTCGGAAAGCCCGAGACCATTGGCTTCTGCTATCGAGCATACTTTCATTTCCTATGCGAACAGTGTATTCTGGCGCTGTCGCTGATAACTGTTATCGGCGACTGTCGCGCTAACAGGCACCGGGCCGGGTGGCCGGTACACGCTGGCGCGCCGCTGGAATCCGGGACAGAATAGCCAATCCGAGGTCCGGCGTAAAGCTTTTTCGGAGAATTCTTTCTTTTTTGCGACCCCGCGACCCTTGGTGCGGAACCGGTGGCTCCGGTCCGGCGGGTCGCCGTCGTCTGCGAGAGCGGCGGCTCGGATTGTGTTTCTCTAATCGTCGCCGTCGAAGTCGAGAGGACTGGGCGCTCCCGCGCCGGGTCGCTTCATGACGTGGAGGTAGATCATTGTGGTCGAGACGTCCGCATGGCCCATCAGCTGCTGCAAGGTCCTGATGTCGGTTCCCTGCTCCAGAAGATGGGTCGCGAAACTGTGCCGCAGGGCGTGGAAGCTCGCGTGCTTTGGAATGCGGCTCTCGCGTATCGCGTCACGGAAGCGGCGCTGAAGGGATTTTTCGTGGATGTGGTAGCGGGCGACGTGCTTGGTTCTGGGATGCGAGCAGAGCCTGTCGGCCGGGAAGACCCATTGCCAGGCCCATTCGAAGGCTTTGCCGGGATGGGCGCGGCGATAGGCGGTCCTGAGGTGGACCTCGCCCTCCCCCGCTGCAAGGCGGCGCTGGTGGACTGCCTCGCCTTCGTCAAGATGCTCGCTGAGTCGGCGCTCGATCTTGCGGGGAAGGGTGAGGGCCCGGTGCTTCCCTCCCTTGCCGTCGTGGACGTAGAGGACGCCTCGAGCGAAGTCGACATCCTTGACCCGGAGCCTGAGGACCTCGATCTGGCGCATCCCCGTGCCATAGGCGATTTCAGCCATGAGCCGCCACGGATCGTCGAGCAGGGATAGGAGCCGCTTGACCTCCTCGCGGGAGAAGACGGTTGGCGGTCGCCGCCTTCCTCCGGAGCCGACCACGAACTTGAGTTCGAGCGGCTGCTCTTCGCCGTAGACGTGCCGGGCGAGGAAGACGATGGCGTTGAGCGCCTGCCGCTGGGTGGCGGGCGAGCAGTCCCGCTCCAAGGCGACGTATTCGAGGTAGGCATCGACGGAGTCGGAGGGCAAGCAGTCGATGCTCTCGCGAAGACGGCGCAGGCGGAAGTAGGCAAACTTCCTGATCCAGGACAGGTAGGTCCGCTCGGTGGCAGCGGCGAGGGCACGGGTGCGGATGCGGTGTCGCGCGCGTTCGAGCAGTTCGGCGACGGTTTCGTCCTCTCCATCGACCGGGGTGCGGTCGCGCTCGCGCAGCTCGGCTCCCGGTGGCGGCGGAGGAGCTGCGGGCATTGTGTCGCGCAACCTGCTGGGGTGGTCGCATTCGAGCCGCTCGGCACGGTCCGCGAGCAATTTCAAGTGACAGGAAGAAGGTTTAAGCCTCCGTGATGTCGGAGTCGCCTTCTATCAACCTCATCTGAGGCTTCAGATCATGAGCGCAGCCCTAGTCCTTGCATCCGGAATCCCGTTCTACCACGCTGCCCCCGGTAACGGGAGAACGAGTTCACAATCCTCTCCGGAGTAATCTCAAGTGACGGGAAGAGAGTAATAATTGCAGCACCAGTCTTCGCGATCTACTGTCGGCTGCAAATCCACCATAAACCGTTGATTTTATGAGAACAGCACGCCTTTTAGGCGCCGGAGGATTTTTTACCATGGTGCCTCCCGTGCCGTCGAACGGCGCATGGTCTTTCAGGCGAAGAATTATTTGAAGACTCCTTGCGCCCCGCCGCGTCTTGCCTGCCTGAAGGGTTGCCTCCCGCGATCGCCGGAACCTTCCCGCTCTCCTTCACCGACGCCGATCCATTGCGCCTCGTTGAGGTTCCGACCGGGAAAGGCGGCGTTTCCCCCGCCGCTTCTCTCGGTTCCCCCTTGTCGATAGACCTCCGCGGAGGGCGGTACGCCCGAGTTCCTTGGGGGCACCGCACTCAGGTAGCCCGCCCCCTTCCGTTGTCGCTGCCCGCCCTGCCGTCCATGGCTTGGCTCGCGTTACGCAATTGGAATTGGTTCTGACCCTGTTTCCAGGGCCAAGGGTGGGAATTCAGGCGAAGAGCGCCGGAAGGTCGATCCGGAGGACGCAGCCGGGATGGAGCTCGAAGGGCGATTCGGCGGGGTCTTCGGCGTAGGAGTCGCCATCGAGGCGCAGCAGGGTGGCGCCGCGCCCATTAGGATCGACGACGAGGTAGAAGGGCACCCCGTTGGCGGAATAGAGTTCGCGCTTGGCGACGAGATCTTTCTGACGTGTGGAGGGGGAGAGAATCTCGGCGACGAGATCAGGCCGTTTCTCGATCCACCGGCCCTCGGGACGCTCGCACACCACAACGAGGTCGGGCCGCACGACGGTGTTGCCGTCGATGTGCCAGTCGATCTCGTAGAGAGCCGAGCATTCGGCGGGACATTCCTCGCGGGCGAGCTGGCTTCGCAGCTGCACGTAGAGGTTTCCGCCGATGGACTGGTGGAAGAAGTCGGGCGATGGGGCCATGGAGACGGGAACCCCGTCCCACAGCTCCCAATCCCCCTCCCAGCCGAGGTAGTCCTCGATCTGGTATCGCGGGCGGTAGGAGACGGCGGGCATCGGTGGACGATAGCACGCCTGTCTCCGGCGCGCTGCCGAAAAGCACGAAGACGGAGGAGATTTCTTTCCAAGTTAAGTGACAGTAAGAAAGTTTAAGCCTCGGTGATGTTGGGGTCGCCTGCTATCAACATCGTCATTGAGGCTTCAGATCATGAGCGCAGCCCTCATCCTTGCGTCCGGAATCCCGTTCTACCACGCTGTCCCCGAAAACGGGAGAACGAGTTCACCATCCCCTCCGGATCTCCACCCCCGCTGTTGACCTCCTTCGGACGCGTCGCTAGACTGAACGCAGGTTGATGCCACCCGTCCAAAATCGCGCCTTCCGCCTCGCCGCCGCTCTTCTCGTGGCGTTTCTATGGGGCGTCGTCCTTGCGAAGCTGACCACCGCCGCCGCCACCGACGACGGACGCGGCAACCGCACCGGTCAGACCCTCGCCGCGACCGGCCAGCCGGCCAAGACCACCAGCTGCGCCTGGGACCACCAGAACCGCCTCGTTGGCTTGACCGACCCGGCGGGCGGGGCGCACGCCTACGCCTACGCCTACGACTACCGCACCCGGCGCATCGCCCGCAGCGAGCCGGGCGGGGCCACCGCAGTGAGCTGGTCGGGCGGCGTTCGGCAACCCCATGCAGAGCGCCTACCTCTACCGCATCGTCAAGCGATGCGCCAAGGTGGCTGGGCTCCCCGAGGGCACGACGACCCACAGCCTCCGCCACGCCTGCGCGACAGAAATGCTCAAGGGCGGGGCCAGCGTCCGCCACATCCAGGAGATGCTCGGACATGCCGACATCACCACCACCCAGGTCTACACCCACCTCGCCAAGGCCGACCTCCAGGCCGTCCACGCAAGGACCGCTCCGAGCGAGCGCCGCAAGGACAAGGACGCCCCGGCCTTCGGGCTGACCAACTGGCGGCCCCGCAAGCGCAAGAAAGCTCGCCGGAAACGCCGCCGGAAACCGCGCGAAAACTGAGCTGTGAAATCCCTCCCGATCATGTATCCTGAACCCATGCAAACGGTCAAAGAACAAGTGCTGCACGTCCTCCGCCGACTGCCCGACGACGCCGACTTCCGCGACGTGAACGAGGAGATCGCCCTGCTCGCGGCGGTGGCCGAGGCCGAGGACGACATCCGCGAGGGCCGCCTCGTCGGAAACCACGAAATGAAGGCCCGTCTCGACGAGTGGCTCGATGCCTGAGCCCGGACAGATCCTGTGGACCGAACGCGCCTCGGCCGACATCGAGGCCATCGTCCGCTACATCGCCCGGCGCGACCCCGAGGCCGCGGGCCGGATCGGCCGCGGCATCTACGACCGGGTCCAGATCCTCCTCGGGAACCCGGAAGCCGAAAGCGTCGTCGACGAGCTGCGCGAAGGCGGATGGCGCAAGCTCGTCTACCGCCGCTGGAAGATCATCTACACCGTGCGCGAATCCGCGCTGATCGTCGGCCGCGTCTGGCCCGCCGCGATGGGCGAGGCCGACCTGACCACGCCCTTGGAAAGCGACGGCTAAGAAAAGAAACTTCATCCTCAGCCGTGATCCAGCTCCTCCCAGCCCTGCTCCCCGACAGGCCGCGCCCCAAGAGGGCGCGGGGGGGCTTTTATCGCGCCCCCCGTTCGTCATCCTTCCTCCTGCCCGTGGAGGTAGTCTCCCGCGACAAGTTTTTTGCAGGCAGTTTCGACATTCCCGCCGGTTGGGACGATCTCGCCATGGAATTCATCGGGCCGGGCGGCGAGAACCTCGGCACGTATGGAAGCCTCCTCGGCGGCGGAACCACCAAGGTCTACGACAAGGTCACCGATATCCTCAGCGAGGAAGACCTGCCAGCCGGAGGTCAGCCCGCCGACCAAAGGGTCTAGTTCGTTCGCGAGGGCGCGGGCAGCCGCAAGATCAACTTCTACACCGCCTTCAACTCCGTCGGCCCGGCCCGGATCAAGCTCTACCCCCAGTGAGCCGGCGCGGCGGCGGGCACCCTCACCCATGACCTGGTAGCTGCGCAGGACTTCGCGGATACCATCGCCTATGTGGATGCCTGGGTGAAGGGCACCAGCTTCAACTGGGGGCCCGGGTTCGACCCGGAAACCACGACCGACCCGATACCTCCAATTCTTCTGACCCTCGCCTCGCAGATCGCCGACGGCTCGCCTGGAGGCGGCGCCAGCCCGGGAGCGGTGGCCCACAGCCTCGGCGGCGGAGCCATCCTCATCGTCGAGACGGACACCCCGCTGGCCCCGGAGGTGGCGGAGATCACCTTGGGCCATCCATTGCCCGGCATTCCCGCCTCTGCCTATCAGGCCACCTTGAGCATCATTCCGCTGGCCGCCATCCAACCGGCCAACCCGCTCAACCTGGCTCCCGGGACAGTCTACTGGCTGGCCGACGGCGTTCTCCATCCGCTGTCCGAAGAGCAGGTGACGGAGCTCGAGAAATGGCGAACCGATCCCCGCAAGCGTGCCTCCGAACTCAAGAAGCTGGCCGACCGAATCTGCGAGGATATGGTTTTCAAGCCGCTGGAGCAGCTCGGCGAGTTCTACCAGGATCTGACCACCTGGGAGGGCTTCAAGCGGCGCTCCTGGCAGACCTGGGAAGGCATCAAGGGCGGGGCGAAGGCGACCTGGACCGTGAGCAAGAGCGCCTGGAGCGAAATCGTCGATGGCCTCACCGGCTAGGCGGACGACTTCTGCGGGCGCATGATGACCGGCTCGGAGAAGGCGCACTGGGACGGCGCCCCGTGGGTGACGGACGATCTCTTGTCCGAGATCAACACCCTCACCCGGCAAATGGCCTACACCTTCGGCTACACCTTCGGCTACACCTTCGGCTACACGTTCGGCTACGTGTGCGAGCAGGTCGCCATCGGAGCGTTGAGCGGGGGTACGGTGAAGGTGGCCCAGGTGGCTGTCAAGGGCGGGGCGAACCTCTCGGCGAACCTCGCCAAGCGGACGGCCGGTGCCCTTGGCGCACGAGCGCACAACCTGAAGGCTGTGCTGGCCCACGCCAAGGATGAGTTTTTCGATGACCTCCTCGCCGCCACACAGCGGAACCTCGGGCACGCCCTCCACCTCGCCGACTCTCCCGACCTGATGCGCTCCGTCGCCAACCGCGGCGTCGGCGTCGAAATGTGCCCCTACGCCAACCTCCAGATCAAAGGCTATCCACTGGATGCCCAAGGTGGGGGCAAGCTTCCAGCTTGCCCATCCAGCGAAAGCAAAGGAGAAGGGCGCGCTTTAGCGCCGGACCGGATCGAGGCCCCCTGGAAGGCTGCCTCCACGACCTACCCCCTCAAGACCTATCTGGACGCGGAGATCAAGGTCACCGTCAACACGGACAACATCGGCATCTCCGGGGCCTCGCTCTCCGAGAACCTCCTCCTCGCCGCCCGCCTCTGCCCCGACCTGACGCGGCTTGACTTGCTGCGCCTCCTTCGCCACGCTCTCGACGCCGCCTTCCTCTCGCCCGAGAGAAGGGCCGCGCTCGCCCGCGAACTCGAAAGCCGCCTCCCCCTGCCAAACCCGGACCGCTGAACCCCGGCGGCAGACGCCGTCTCCCAGCCTGCCCGGCCCCGCCGATCCCAGAAACATCGTCTACGCCATCTCACCCGACCCGATACCGCGGACAAGCCGGAGGCTTGCCGCCACCCTCGATTCAAACAACCCAAGCCATGCACCTGCTCTCCTTTCTCGGCACCGGCAACTACCAGCCCATCGTCTACGCCCTCGACGGTCAAGCTGCCGCCGCCACCCGCTTCGCCACTCTCGCCATCGCCCGGCTCACGGGTGCCGGGGGCGTCACCGTCCTGGCCACGGAAAAAGCCGAGGCCACCCACTGGACGGAGCTATCCGCCGAGCTGGACTCCGCCGGAATTCCCGCCGTCCTCCTTCCCATCCCCGACGGGGCGGATGCCGCCGAGCACTGGCAGATCTTCGACGCCGTGGGCGAGGCCGCCCGAGGCCATGACAGCGTCGCCCTCGACGTCACCCACGGCTTCCGCACCCAGCCCCTCATCGGCTTCCTCAGCGCCGCCTTCCTCCGCGCCACCGGAACTGCCCCCCTCGATCGGCTCCTCTACGGCGCCTTCGAGGCGCGCGATTCCGAGACCGGCATCGCCCCCGTCTTCGACCTCACCTCCTTCCTTGCCCTGCTTGACTGGACCTCCGCCGCAGACCAGTTCCTCGCTACCGGCTCCGCCGATCGGCTCGCGAGGCTGCTTGAGGGAACCCATCAGCGGCGAGGTCGTAAAGGTCTGATCTGGTCGGATTTAGTCGGATTCCCTCGCAGCAGAAGGTGATCGCGCCGGCAGCGAGAAAAGCGGCGCGGAAGTTGTAGACACGGGGCGAGAAAGGTCCGGACAGGGTCAACGGACGCGCTCGAGCCCGTTGATGGCATGGGCCGCGAGAACATCAGCGATCGTGTTGGCGGCGGGAGCATTGGTGTCGCGCAGCCACGCGACCAAGGCGTCCTCCAGTGCCAATGGAGACGCGCTCGCCCTGATGATGTCCGGCAGATGGAGATGTTTCTGGCGAAGGCGTCGCGACACTTCCGCCGCAGCCTCGCGAGACACTCGCGAGGCGGGGTCCGCTGACAGAGACACCGGGTAGTGAGGCTGCGGGGGGGCTTGCTTCCGACGGACGGCGAAGCCCGCAGCCCGTGAGAGGTGCTCTTCGGCATCGTCACCAGGCTCGAAGCCAGCCTCGCCGATGGCCGCGAGAAACTCGGCGATCGCTTTGGCATCGTCGCCGCCGAGGCCGCCGAAGGCGATCTCGGGACGGGGGCCGGGAAAGCCGTTTATGGAGAGGTGCTGGTCGAAGAGCTGGTCGCGCAAGGTCTCGCCCAAGGCGGCGCTGTCGAAGGCTGCGATGTCGTCACGCACAGCCTGGTGCACCGCGGCCTGCGTGCCGCCGATCCCGCCGGCGGCGGCCTCGGTGGTCATGGTCTGGCCCACGATGAGTTTAGACAGCTCGGCGTTGGCGACGTCGTGGAAGTTGCGGAAGGCGTCGCCGGCCTGGCTCGCTGCGGCCTGCACGAGCTCGACGCTGGCCTGGGAGGGAATGGCAAGACCGAAGATGCGGGTCGCCTGACGGAACGCGTAGGCCAGCTCGTTGCGGGAGCGCTCGTCGCCGTCGTTGTAGCGTCCGACCAGGAAGGGCGTGCCGAACCGGTCGAGGAACCTAGCCCACCACTCGCGGTTCATGGTCTTGAACAGGAACCAGAAAAGGCAGGCCCGCATGGGGCCCCCCCATTTGTCGGGATGCCCGGTGAGGAGGTGCCCGCGGTGGAAGAGGTAACGGACGAGATCGGGGCGGCAGAACTCTTCGGTGCGGCGGCCGTCGCGGTCGATGCGGCGGATCTTGAGGCAGCCGTCGCGGTAGTCGAGGAGGTGGTGCGGGACCGGGCGCGCCCGCCTCGCCGGCGCGACCGGAGCCCGAGGCGGCGCCGTGGGACTCGCCATGCCGCGAGCCGCGCGTGGAGGTGCCCAAGGCGAGAGGGGAGCTGAGCCGCAAGCAGAAGGCCCGCCTCGCGATGCTGGCCCGCCGGGCCTACGACCTGCATCTCGACGCGGGTCTGGTGGACGACGGCGCGGGGCCCGACGACTGGCGTCGCGCCGAGGTGTCCGCCGCCACGGGAGGCCGCGCCGGAGGGCTGCGCGAGGCGACGCAGCGCGACTACCGCCAGATCCGCGGGCATTTCCTGACGCTGGCCGGCGAGGAGCCGGAGACGGCCTTCCAGGACGCGGCCTACGGGTCGCCGGAGGCGGCGGACCGCGAGCAGGCCGCCGCCGTGCTGCGGCGCGAGACGCTGGCCCGCGACCTGCCCCACCCAGCCTACCCGGAAAAGATCTGTCGACAGAAGTACAAGACGCCCCTCTCCCGCGCCTCGGCCAAGCAGCTCTGGAGCCTGGTCTACACGGTGCGCAACCGAAGATAAACACGCTATGAAAAAAGAACCTCTGATCCTGCTGGAGCACGCCGCGCCCCCCGGCGGCGACGTGGAGCTCGCGCCCGGCGAACGCCTCGCGCTGTCCGACCTGGTCGCCGGGGCCGTGGAGGACGCGCGCCTGCTGAAAGCACCGTCCTACGCGCTCTGCCGCATGATGCGGCTGGGCAACGGCGACTACCGCCCGGTGCCGGTCGAGTGGTCGAACTGGGTGGCGGTGAACGCCGACCTGGCCGCGAGGCTAGGGATGAAGATATCGCGCCAGACGCTGCAGCGCCTGTGGCGCAACGGCTACATCGTGATGCGGCAGACCTCGCCCCACGTGGTGGAGCTGAATCTGGAGAGCTTCGTGGAGCACCTGCGGCGCGTCCACGACAACCCGGGATTCTGGGGCGAAGCCGCCCCCGAATGCCCGAACCTGAGCCGCCGCGCCGCCTACGTCTCGGAAATCTATTAGAAAGGCCCGCTACCGGGTCGCAAACGTCGGCAAATCGCCGATCTCGCCCGCCGACGAACTGAGACAGGCACTGGCGGACCCCGGCTGAGAATCGATCTGAGAGCAAAAGAATGAAGACACTCGACGACACCGACCCGATGCCCTTAGGGAAACACCGCGGCACCCCGATGCAGGATGTGCCAGCCCGCGTTGGTGGAAAAGAGATTGGAAGAGGATCAATTCGCGAAGCAATAGATCAAGCCCTGGAAATCCCGTTTTGATCACGCATCTATGATCTCCCCCGAACCCATGCCCCACGCCGAGGCCGCGCGGATGATCCGCGGCAAGCTGCCGGCCACGCGCGAGCTGTTCGACGCGATGGCGCCCGAGCTGCGGGCGGCGGCGGTGGTCATCACCGGCGTGGAGGACCTGCACGCCATCGAGCGGGTGCGCAACCTCGTCGCGGCGGTGCCCGAGGGCGAGGACTGGGCCGAGGCCAAGCGCCGCATCGTCGGCGAGGTGTCGGACTGGCTCGGCGACGGCGAGGCCGCCGAGTCGCGGGCCGAGCTGCTCCTGCGCAGCCACGGCTACGCGGCCTACGCCAAGGCGAACTGGGCGGCGCTGGAAGACCAGCGCGAGATCTTCCCGTGGCGCAAATACCAGACCGCGCAGGACGAGCGCGTGCGCGGCAGCCACGCGGCCCTCGACGGCCTCATTCTGCCCGCCGACTCGCCCTTCTGGCTGGACCACACGCCGCCCTGGGAATTTGGGTGCCGCTGCGATGTCGTCGGTCTGACCGATGCCGATGTGGCGGAGCTGCGGGAATCGAATCTGCGCACACCGGAGGGCCGGCCGGCCATCAAGGTGATCGACCGCGGACCCGAGCTGGAGGCGCTCGAAGCCGGAAACCTCTACCGCGACGGCGTGATGAACTTCGTCGCACGCAACCCGGACGGCTTCCGCTTCGATCCGCGCGGCGGCCTGGTGACGCTGGAGATGCTGGAGGGGCTGCAGTCGCGCGTCGGCCCCAAGATCTGGACGGCCTTCCAGGATTGGGCGCGCAACGCCGAAGTGCCGGGCGCGGGCGACGCGTGGGAGTATCTCACCAAGCGAGCAAGGCGCCCGAAGGCCAGCTTCCGATCGCCTCTTCTGCCCGATCCAGTTGGTGGCACACTGTGGATCGACGACGAAGCATACGAAGAGCTGCGCTCCGCCGCCGCGGAAAGCGGCTACCGGCGAGGTCCCGGACTGGAGCTCGCGCCCGGCGATTTCGCCGAGCTGGAGGCCCGCGAGATGGCCAAACTCCGCCCCGCTACGGTGGAAGAATCAGTATTGCTCACCGAAGCGGGGGAGTGGATTGCGAAAACCGGCCTCGTTGATCGGGTCTCTCACGACCGGGCAAAGCTGCCGGGCGCTGTGATGACGCATCGCCACCCCGCAGACTCGCCTCCTGGAGGCGACGATGTCGCCGAGATGCTGTTGGGCCAGATGAAGGCCGTCCGGGTCGTCGCGTCCGAGCGCATCTACACCATCACCCCGGGACCTGTTCGCGCAGCCGAGTTCTCCGACGCCGACGAATTCAAGTCGGGCCCGGAGTTCCAGTCTTCCATGCGTGAAGCGTTCGCCACCGTGCAACGGGTGGCCGAGGGCTACGGCTTGTCGACCAAACAGCAGCGCGAGCACGTTGCCACCCACCTGACGATGGTCGGGCTGGCAAGGCGCGGAATCATCGGTTATGTGGAGGAATTGAAATGAGTGGAAAAGCATACTTCAGCGACTTTGCGGACAGGCTGACGACTGCGCGCGCCGCCAGGCGGCAGGGAGTGCCATGGGAGGACCCGGATCGTCCCGCCTCGCTCGACGATGACGCCTATCTGTTTGCCATGAAGGTGGCCGCCTACCGTGAGGGCGGCCCCGACCCCGAGTCGGACGAAGCCACGGGGTATCTCGAGGAGGTGCCTCTGGCTCCGGTTGCTCCGCCACGATGAAGATCTCCCTCTCCATGACCCGCGACACCCTCTCGCCCTCGCTGCGGCGGCGCGCGCGCGCCCTGGCCGATCCGACCCCGCTGCTGCGCACCATGGGCGAGTATGCGGTGCAGAGGACGAAGCGGGCCTTCAACGAGCCGGGCCTGCGACCGGCGGC
>SLGN01000187.1 GCA_007123695.1 Verrucomicrobiales bacterium | reverse complement strand
CGTGCAGCTCATCGACCAAGACGGCGCCTTCGGTCCCTACGACGGGCAGCTGCTCGTGGGCGAGTTCACCAACTCCGCCATCAGCCGCGTCTTTCTCGAAAAGGTCGGCGGCGAATACCAGGGCGCGTGCTTCCCCTTCCTCGACGGCTTTCCCGCCGCCGTGGTGCGCCTTGCCTTCGCTCCCGACGGCTCGCTCTTTGTCGGCATGACCAACCGCGGTTGGTCCTCGCTGGGGAACCGCTCCTACGGTCTCTCCCGGGTGCGCTTCACGGACGCGGCACCTTTCGCGATCCGCGAGATGCGGGCCACGGCCGGGGGCTTCGACCTCGTCTTCACCGAGCCGGTCGATGCGGCAACGCTCGACGGGGCCTTTGGCGTGAGCCGGTTCACCTACCACTACTCCTCGGCCTACGGCGGCGAGGAGATCGATACCACGGTTTTGGAAACCTCGGTCGCCGGAGTTTCGCCCGACGGGCTCACCGTCCACCTCGCCGTCGCCGGGCGGGAGACTCTCCACGTCCACGAGCTGAGCGTCGCGGGGCTCCGGTCCGCCACCGGGCGCGAACTCGAGTCCCCCAATGCCTGGTACACGCTGAACCGAATCCCCGAATGAATGAGGCCGCCTTCGGAAACTGTACAGGGGCGCAAAGGCGAACCGTTCAACGACAAATCGAAGCACCATGATCTGCGAAGCAACTGCCCCGACAAATCCTCCGAACCGGCACCGCCGAAACCGCTTCGGCCGTGTCGGCCACGCCCGCCGCGCATGGTGGACTCCGCTCCTCGCCGCTGCGGCCCTTTTCTGTCCGGACAGCCCGGTCCCCGCCTCCGAGCGGCCCAACATCGTCTACATCATCAGCGACGACCAGACCTGGAGCGACTTCGGCTTCATGGGGAACGAGCGGGTCCACACTCCCCACATCGACCGCCTCGCCGGGCAGTCGGCCCGTTTTCCCAACGGCTACCTGCCGACCAGCGTATGTCGGCCCTCTCTCGTGACCTTGCTCACCGGGCTCTTCCCCCACCAGCATCTCGTGCATTTCAACCACGGACCGCCGGGGAACTCCGCCTTCAACCGCATGGAGTCGGTCGAGGAATACGTCGCGACGAGATCGGCCGAATTCGAACTGGTCCGGCGGGTGCCCACCCTGTCCGGGCTTCTCGCCACCGTGGGCTACCGCAGCCTCCAGACCGGCAAGTTCTGGGAAGGGCATTGGAGCAACGGCGGATTCACCGAGGGCATGACGACGTTCACCGCGCCTCCGCCCACCCAGACCTACGGAGGCATCCGCAAGCTTGCCAGCGGCGAGCTCGCCGCCCATGGGAACGGCGACCACGGACTCGCCATCGGACGCGAGACGATGGAGCCAATCGAGTCCTTCGTCCGCGAATGCGAGGCCGAGGGTACGCCTTGGCTCGTCTGGTACGCTCCCTATCTGCCGCATCAGCCGCACGACTCGCCCGAGCGCTTCTACGAGCTCGCCGCCGCCCGTCCCGGCGTGGCCGAACATGAACTTCCCTATTTCGCGGCCATCGCGCAATTCGACGAAACCGTCGGACAGCTCGTCGATTTCGTCGAAAGCGAGAGCGACGCCGCCAACACCGTCTTCGTCCTCGTCTCCGACAACGGCTGGGCGCCGTCCCGCAAGCCCGAGAGAGCTCGGCCGGAGGAGTTCGCGCACACCCGGACCAGCAAGCGGGCCCCCTTCGACGAAGGCGTGCGCAGTCCCATCCTGGTGCGTTGGGACGGAAAGGTCGAACCCGCCACCCACCCGGAACTCGTCAGCAGCGTCGACATCGTGCCGACCCTTCTCGCCGCCGCCGGGCTGCCCGCCGAGACCCGCTCCGGCATGCCCGGCCGCGACTTGCTCGACCGCTCCGATTCGGGCCGTGCGGAACACGACGAACGCGCCGTCTTCGGCGAGATCTACCCCGGCGACGCCAGCGTTCTCGGCGATCCCTCCCGCGACATCGCCTATCGCTTCGTGAGAAAGGGAGACTACAAGCTCATCGTCGCCCATGGAGAAAAGCCCTGGGGCGACTACCTCGCCGGGGAAGCCCTCTACGACGTAGCGAACGACCCGGCGGAGACAACCAACCTCGCCGACCAGCCCGGACAACAGGAGAAAATCAAGCAACTCCGTGCCCTGCTCGACGAGTGGTGGGATGGCCGGGGGTAGATTCCGGCAACACTTCGACTCCTCAGCTGCTTCCCGCCTCCTCAGCTGCTTCCCGACCCGCCCGGAAAAAGTCCCCCTCTCCCGGATCAGAGGGCGACTCATCGCAGTGGTAAAGGGTGGCGCAAATCCTCAGAATCCGATCTTTTCGTCATACCCTTCGAATGATCCACCAGAATATTGAAATATGAATTAACAAATTAACAGCCTTGTTAACTGCTGTTGGCAGCTCGGCTCGAGCCGTTCATTGCAGTGGTAGTGAGCTTTGCTCGACCCGTGAATCCCTCGCGAGTTGATCTTTTCTTTATGGTTATAAGTTTCTTGGATGAATCACAATTAAGGAATCACAATTAAGAGCCTTGCTAATATTGCTGTCGGGGAGGATTGCGGGGGCTGTTGGCTTGACCTTGGGCGGATTCTTGTGAAATCCTTGCGGAACCTTGGATGGGTTCCGGGGTTTTCCAGATTCCCGGATCCCGGACTCTTCTCTGCCATGCCCGCTTTCAGCTACACGGCCATCGATCCCAACGGCGCGAGAGTGTCGGGGAGCCTCGTGGTGCGCAACAAGACGGAGGTCTACCGGGAGCTGGAGTCGAAGTCGCTGACTCCCATCCTGGTCGATGCCGCCGCTGCGACGGCTTCGCCAACCGGGAAATCGGCGGCTTCGTCGAAGGCGAAGCGGGGGACCCGCCTGAAGCGTCCCGAAGTCGTCCTCTTCACCGAGGAGCTCGCCGACCTGCTCGACGCGGGGATGAATCTGGAGCGGGCGCTCAAGATCCTGCACGAGCGCCAGGCCAACAAGTCCATCCGCGAGGTCGCGGGCTGCCTGCGCGAGGAGATCCGGGAGGGCACGCGCTTCTCCAAGGCCCTCGCCGTCGCCTCGCCTTCCTTCGACGAGCTTTTCGCCAGCCTCGTCGCCGCCGGGGAAGCGAGCGGGTCTCTGCCGGAGATCCTCCGGCGCCTCGTCGTGAACTTGAAGCAGCTCCACAACCTGCAGCGCCGCACCGCCGGCGCGATGATCTACCCGCTGACGGTGATGCTGGCCTGCGTCGTGCTGCTCTTCGTGTTCAGCACCGTGCTGATGCCCTCCCTCAGCGAGATGATGACGAAGACGGGCCAGGATCTGCCGCTCCTGACCGATCTGCTCATCCGCTTCACTGAGTTCATGTCGGCGTGGTGGTGGCTGCTGCTGGCCCTCGCGGTGGGATCGGCGACGCTTTTCCGCGCGGCGATCGCGACGCCCGGCGGGCGGGAATGGTGGGATGGCTACAAGATGCGGCTGCCCGCTTTCGGTCCCGTCATTCTCGGCCGGTTCTACGCCCAGTTCTGCCACACTCTCTCGAACCTCGTCAACAATGGCGTGCCTTTGCTCAACAGCCTGCGGCTCGTGACCCGGGGGACTCCGAACCGCTACATCCGGCAGCGTCTCGAATCCGTCGTCGCCGACGTCGGCGAAGGCGCCAGCCTGGCGCGGGCCATGGCCAAGGCGGGATCCTTCCCCGAGCAGCTCGTCGACCGCGTCGCCATCGGCGAGCAGACCGGCGAACTGGGCAAGGCCTTCTCCAAGGCGGCGGCGAAGTACGACGAGGATCTCGACATCCGCATCGCGCGATTGACGACGGTCGTCCCCACCGTGATGCTCGTCTTCGTCGCGGCCATCGTCGGCGTGGTCGCCTACTGCATGATCACCACGATCTTCGGATCGATGTCCGGCATCCGCGGGCGCTGAAGCCCCCTGTTTTTCCCAGACCAACCATCCCCAAAGCGATGAAATCCCATCCCATTCCTTCGTCCGCAGTCCGGCGGCGATCCGCCTTCACCCTCGTCGAGCTGGTCATCGTGATCACCATCGTCGGGATCCTCTCCGCCTCGGGCATCTACCTGATCGTCGGCTTCATCGACGATGCCAAGGTCCAGCGGGTCGAGAGCGACCTGAACACTCTCGACCTGGCGTTGAAGGCCTACGAGCGGAACAACTACTTCAAGCCCCCGACGCAGGAGCAGGGTCTGCAGGCTCTCGTCGAGCGGCCCACCGGCGAACCCCAGCCGGAGCGCTGGCGGGCCTATCTGGAGAAGCCGATGAAGGATCCCTGGGGCAACGAGTACCAGTATCGCTACCCGGCCCAGAAAAGTTCGAAGAAATATGACCTCTTTTCCCTCGGCGAAGACGGAGTGGAGAGCGACGACGACATCGGGAACTGGTAGGGTCTCCCGAGGCGCCGCCGCCTTCACCTTGGTCGAGATCATCATCGCGATCTCGGTCGTTGCCATTCTCGCCGGGCTCGCGGTGCCCGCGATCGAGAGCGTGCAGCGCGAGCGCATCGCCCGCGAGCCCGTGAACCGGCTCGCCTTACTGGCCCGCGAGGTCCGGGGACGGGCCATGGCCGAGGGGCGTCCCTACCAGATCGTGCTCGACGGCAACGGCTTCCGCGCGTCTCGATTCCTGCGGCCCTACGGCGGACTGGAGGAGGCGGGGGAAATCCGGCTCGCCCTCGCCGAGGCGGAGCGGCGCGATGCCCTCGTCGAGGCGGCGCGGCGACGGGGAATGGAGGAAGCGCCCGCGACCGAGCCCGACCCCCGCGAGGAGCTTGTCCGCGACGGCCTGCGCTTTTTCGAGGAATACGAGTTTCCGCCCGGACTGCGTCCGAGCCTGAGGTTCTGGAACGACACCGAGTGGGTGCCGCTGCTGGGCGGGGAGTTCCGGCGTTGGATCTTCCAGCCCTCGGGCATGTGCGAGCCGATGCGCTTCCGCGCCGAGGCGGAGGGATCCTTTTTCGAAATCGAGTTCCATCCCCTCACCGCCGACATCGGGTCGGAGCGTTCCTGGGTCGAGTGATTGGCAAAATGAAGACGCCCGCGCACAGACCGGTCCCCGTCCTCCGATCTGAGGCGAGGCGGGGCTATGCCCTGCTCGACGTGGTGCTCGCCGTCGCCCTCTTCTCCATTTCCATGACCGGGCTGCTCGGCGTGATGCGCGGCATCGGCGAAACCTCGGCCGGCTTCGCCCGCGACCGCTACGTGCAAGGACGGCTCGAGGCGCTGCTCTCCGAGAAGCGCCGCCTCGGCGTCGAGGAGATGGGCTCGGAAACGGTCGATCCGCTTTCGGGCATCGTCTTCCGCACCCGGGCCGAGCCCTGGCAGATCGACAACGGCGAAGGCCGCGAACTGAACGACCTCTACAAGCTCACCGCCGAGGCCGTCTTCGCCGACGAGGGCGGAGAGCAGATCGAACGAGCCGAACTCATCGTCCACGTGCCCGCCCAATGAAGCGATCCCCATCCGCGCCGCGAACCCGCGAGGGAGGTTTCAGCCTCTTCGAGATCGCCGTGGCCATGACGATTCTCTCGCTGATTTCGGGCGCGATCTTCTCGATCCTCTGGCAGGCCGCCGACACCGCCACCGAAATCCGCGAACTCGACAAGCGCGACGAGGAGGTGGCCCGCTTCGTGGCGTTGCTGCGCGAGACCATCGAGCATCTCCCCCGCGACGGCACGCTGGCGATGACGCCGCCGGAGGAAAGCATCACCGGCTACCCCGAACTCGCCATCGGCAACAGCGCCACGGCTTTCACTTTCGGAGAAATGGTCGGCAGCGCCGAAACCACGGTCATCGCGCTGCGGCCGGGGCCCGAGACCCCCGACGGCAGGCCGAGCTTCGAGCTGGCCATGAGCCGGTCCGACTTCGCTCCGCGCGACACCACCGGCTCGGGCATGGCCTTCCGCGCCGGCATGGACGACTTCCTCGACGTCGATGCCGAGGGGCGCTACTGGATGCCGCTGCTCGGCGGCGTGTCGGCGGCCACATGGGGTTTCTGGGACGAGACGCAGCAGGCTTGGCTCGACGAATGGGAGGACGCCGAGCGCCTGCCGCCGCTGCTGGCCTTCTCGTTCTCGGACGGGTTCCGCTCGGCGCCGCTGCGCTTCGTCTTCGAAGTGCCGGATCAAGTTTCGAATCCGGACGCGTCGCAGGGCGGGACGCAAGGTTCCGGAGGCTCCTCGTCGGCCCCGCCGCGCGGTCGGGGCGACGGCGGAGACAGCCGCCCGAGCCGCGGACGCCCCCCCGGCGCCGGAGGCCCCGGCGATGGTGGCGGTCCCCCAGGCGGACGACCCGGCGGACCTCCAGGCGGGCGACCGCCCGGAGGACCCGGCGGCCCCGGTGGCGGGGGAGCGAGACCGGGAGGTCCCGGTCCGGGAGGCTCTGGCGGCGGAGGGGGAGGCGGCCCCGCGCCCGGCGGAGGGGGAGGAGGTGGCCCGGGATGAAAATCGCGATCCGCCACATTCGCCGCGACCGCGGCGTCGCCTTGCTGCTGGCCTTGGTCTCGGTGCTCGCTCTGTCCATGATTGCGGCGGCGCTCTACCAGGCATCGCAGCCTTCGTGGGACGAGAGTACCCTTGCCCGCGCCCGCTACCAAGCGGGCCTGCTCGCCGAGAGCGGGCTCAATCTCGCCCTGCACCCCGACATCGACGAGGGCGACATCGCCTTGCGCCACCAGCCCGTCCCGGGGCGGGGGTGGGAGGTGCGCATCACCAGCGAAGGGGGGCGCTTCCCGATCAACAGCATGACGAACGACACTCTGCGTGCCGCCGCCGTCGAGCTCTTCGTGATCTGGGGCCTCGACGCAGCGGCGGCGAGCCGCGTCGCGGACTCCATCGCCGACTGGATCGATGACGACTCCGACCCCCTGCCCAACGGCGCCGAGAACGAATGGTACGCCTCCCTCGGGCATCCCCAGTTTCCGGCGAACGCGCCCTTCACTTCCCTCGAACAGCTTCCCTTCGTCGCCGGGATGGAGGCGCTGGAGCAAGTCCAGCCTTTCTGGCGCGAGCAGTTCACGATCCGCTCCGATGGGTTGATCGACTTCAACGCGGCATCGCGCGAGATCATCCAGGCGGTGACGGGGGCGACGGAGGATGCCGCCGCCAATCTCGTCGCCATTCGCGACGGCGAAGACGGCATCTGGGGCACCGAAGACGACTACCGCTTTCGCGAGCTCTCCGAGGTGCAGTCCATCCTCGGCATCTCGAACGCGCAGTGGAGCACCTTCGCCGATCTGGTGACGGTCGCGGGCACGGTTCGCCGGGTCGAGAGCATCGGCCGGGTCGGCGACTTCACCGAGCGACGGGTCATCATCGCCGAGCAAACCACGGTGGACAACCGCACCGTGCTGCGGCCGCTGGCGCGCTTCCGGGAATAGGGCTAGGGTGCCGCTTTTTTTCCCGCCTTTCCCGCCCGCGATGAAAATCGACATCGTCACCATCTTTCCCGAGATCGCCCGGGGACCGCTCGGCACCAGCATCGTCGGCCGCGCCGCCGAGGCGGGGCTCGTCGAGATCGGCTACCACGACCTGCGCGACTACACGACCGACCGCCACCGCCAGGTCGACGATCTGCCCTACGGCGGCGGCCCCGGCATGGTGATGAAGCCCGAGCCCTTTTTCGCCGCCGTCGCCGACCTGCGGCGCGAGGGCTCGAAGGTGGTGATGATGACCCCGCAGGGGCTGCCTTTCCGGCAGGCGGTGGCGGAGGACCTTTCCCGCGAGAGCCACCTCGTCTTCCTCTGCGGGCATTACGAGGGCGTCGACCACCGCGTCGTCGAGGCCCTCGTCGATCTGGAGCTGTCCATCGGCGACTACGTGCTGACCAACGGCACCCTCGCCGCCGCTGTCGTCGTCGACGCGGTGGCACGGTTGCTGCCGGGGGTGCTGGGAGACGGGCGCTCCGCCGAGGTCGAGTCCTTTTCCGGCGAGGGGCGGCATCTGGAGGGACCGCACTACACGCGCCCCGCCGAGTACGCCGGTCGGCGGGTGCCGGAGGTGCTGCTCTCGGGCAACCATGCGGCGATCGCGGCGTGGCGCGAGCAGGAGGGCCTCGCCCGGACGCGCCGGAACCGTCCCGATCTGCTCGGCGGGGTGGAGGTTTGAGCTGGACCCGGCCCGTTCAGGCGGCGGCGTCGGTTCTCGCGAGGGCCTCGCGCCAGTAGTCCTCGTCGATCTCGAAGCCGAGGCAGGCGCCGACACCCATCTCGGCGGCGGCGACGGCGGCGTTGCCGATGCCGAGGAAGGGCTCCAGCATCGTCAGGCCCGCGGGGTCGCCTCCGTGCAGAGCGATGCAGCGTTTCGCCAGCTCGACGGGAAAGGTCGCCGGATGGGGGCGCTCCTTGTCGCGGCGTTGGATGGTCTCGTAGGGAACGAACCAGGTGTTTCCCCGGCAGCGCCGGTCGCGGCCTCCGGTGTGGCCCCAGCGGGCGATGTTGCTCTTGTGGACGTAGGGCACGCCCAAGGCGAGGCGGTCGACGGGGACCTCGCCGCTTTTGGTGAAATGGAAGACGAACTCGTGGCAGTCGTTGACGTAGCGCTTCGAATTGATCGGCTTGAAATGCCCGACCGAGACGGGGTCGCCCTCGCGCGGCTCGACGGTGATCGACTTGATCCAGTGGATGGTGTTCTGCAGGACGAAAAGCGGGCGCAGGGTCAGGGCCAGCTCGTGCGGCATCCAGGGATTCGCGGGCACGGCCCCGACGTTGAGGAAGAGGGCGCCCGAGGGCTTGAGCAGGCGCTTGACCTCGCCCGCCCATTCGAGGGACCAGTCGAGGTATTCGTCGCCGTCCAGCTTGTCTTTGTATTTGCCGTAGGCGATGCCGAGATTGTAGGGGGGCGAGGTCACCACGAGATCGACGGACTCCGCCGCGAGCGAGCGCATTCCCTCCACGCAGTCGCCGAGCCGCAGGTCGAAGCGGGTGGACACGGAGGGGCGCTGCGGGGGCGGTGCGGCAGGTTCGGACGGCGCGGCGGATTCGGCAGGCTCGGCATCGGGCGCGGCGGGCACCTTGCGCGGGCGACCGCGGCCCCGCTTGGGCGCGGGGGCCGACGCATCAAAACCGGGCTGGAAGTCGGAAGCCATTTGGCGGAGACGGAGACAATCGGGCGGACCCGCTCGACGCCGCCCCCGGCGCCGGGACAGCGAGGACGCCGCCTGCTCAGGTCCAGCCGCGGGCCACGGAGACCCCGCGGACGAAGCCGAGGCACTGGGCGGCGTCGAAGAAGTTGTGGTCCCAATTCGTCTCGTACTCGACCGAGATGTTTCCGGCGAAGCCTTGATCGCGCACGGTGGAGAGCACCTCCTCGACCCGCCCGATGCCGGAGCCCCAGACAACGTCGGCGCCTTCCTTGTCGGGGCGGTCCTTGAGGTGGAGGGCGTGGACGCGGCCTTCAAGGATCTGGAGGCTTTCGACGGGGTCGAGCCCGGTGCGGATCCAGTGGCCGGTGTCGCCGCAGGCGCCGACGCGGGGGTCGCGGTCCTTCACCAATTCGGCGATGTAGGCCGGATCCCAGACCTTGTAGTCGGGATTGTCGGGGCGGCGGGGGTGGTTGTGGTAGCAGATGCGGATGTCGTATTCGACGGCGAGCTTTTCGACGAGATCGATGTTGCGGTCGGATTCGGTGGTGATGCCGTAGAGGTTCCAGCGCTTCGCGAACTCGAAGATGGCGCGGGCCTCGTCCTCCTTCTCGGGGATTCCGACGACGCCGTAGTTCATGGGGGTCACGCCCCATTCCTCGAGCTTGTCCTTGACGAGGGAATGGGCCTCGTCGGGCGATTCGTGGTTCCACCGGGCGTCCTCGTCGTCGGGGCGGAGCTTCTGGCCGGGGAAAAATTCGATGACGGATCCGCCGGCCCGCCCGGTGAACTCGATGGCCTCGAGCACGGAGAAGTTGCGGAAGGTCCAGCACTGGACGCCAAGATGGAAGCCGCCCACGGTCGAGCCTTCGGGCGCGGAAAAGGCGGCCTCGGCGCGGCGGGAGGAGACGGCGGGAGCGGCGGCGGCGGCCAGGGTGAGTCCGGAGAGGAAACGGCGGCGGGAGGGGGAATCGGCAGGCATGGTCGGGATATCTGGGGTTTCCATTCCTTAGCCAAGCCGCCGGGCCGTTTCAAGGCGGAAATGGCGAAGGCCGAAATGGGTTTGTTTCCGGTGCTTCCGCCAAGGCGCTCTACGGAAGGCGTTCGCCCGCCGAACGGGCCCGCTCCTCCGCCACGGCGCGGTGCGCCGTCTCCCGCAGGAATCGGGCGTGGTCGATCGCGAGGCCCGCGGGCACATGGGTGTTGCCGACGACGCTTTCTCCGAAAAGCACTTCGTACCAGACGCAGGCGCCGAGGTATTCGCCGGCGAGGTTGGCGTGGTGTCCGTCCATCGAGAGGCGCGGCGGGCCGCCGTCCTTGCCCTTCGTCCATCGCCATCCGACGTGGAGCGAATGCCGCTGGTCGGGCAGGGAGGGGTGCTCTGCGCTCTTGGGATCGAAGCTGGGGTCCGGTCGGAATCCCCAGCGCTCGTCGGAGGCGGCAAGGAAGAAGGCGTCGCCCACCGGCAGGATCCCCGCGCCGAGTTCGGCGGCAATGGTGCGGTAGGCATGGGCGAGGCCGCGATGCATTTCCTCGTCGCTGCGCGGTTCGCCGGGCTGGGCGTCGGTCTTGGCGAAGCGGGGATCGTCGATTCGGTAGGGCCAGGTCTGGTGGACCAACAGCTTCGCCGAGGGGGCATGGCGGGCGACGTAGTCGGCGAGCCAGTTCGCGAAGGGCCGGTAGGTGGCGAGGTCGTGGCTCTTGATGCTGGCCTGCTGGATGGTGACGAAATCCCATTCGCCGTCGAGCAGCTCGTCGCGGAGGCTGCGGCCGTCCGCGTAGAGGCCGGCGGGGTCGGCGGCATCCTGCTCGTGGGCCTGGGCCTTGGTTGCGTGCAGCTCGAGGGAGGCGCCTCCCACAATGATGGGCCGATGGACCAGCTCGTGGCCGCCCGCTTCGGCGAGTTCGCCGAGATGCTTGGTGGCGTTGCGGGAGAAGCTGTTGCCGATGGTGAGCAGCCGCACGACCCGCCCCTCGGCCAGGCCCGTCGCCGGCACGAGGACGGGCAGACCGATGGCAAGGATGGCGAGGGGGAGGAATCTTCGTGAAATCTTCATCGTGGGGATCGGTGGACGGTGGACGGTGCCGTCAATACATAGGTAACACTTTTCGGGTTGGGGTTACACGTTTTGG
>SLGN01000589.1 GCA_007123695.1 Verrucomicrobiales bacterium | reverse complement strand
CCGAGGGATCGACCGATTCTTCGGCCGTCGGCGAGAGCAGCTCGTGGAACTCGTCCCAGGCGGGCATGCGGGGGTTGGGCGGCCAGAAGACGCCGCCGCGCACCGACTCCACGACGCCGGCGGCGCAGGCGGCGGCGGACTCGAGCAGGGGACCGTCGAGATCGTCCCACGGATCGATGCGCACCTCGGCGGCGGTTCGGCCCAGCGTCGCGTAGCCCGCCGCGACCGGCAGGCCGGGGAAGCGCTCGGCGACGGCGAGCCGGTAGAGCGGAATCTGCAAGTCGATCCAGCGTCTTGACTTGCCCTTGGGATCGGGGGCGAGAACCCAGTCCGGCAGGACCGAGGGATCCTCGTGCCGGGCCGTCGGGGCCACGTGGAAGCGGTCGACGGTGCGGATCTGGGCGCCCTCGCGGGTGGAGCGCGTCTTGAAGTCGAAGACTTGCAGGCCCTCTTCGGGATGCCGCTCGATGCGGTCGATGCGTCCGGTCACCGGCATGTCGGCGATGGAGAAGGAGCTGCCTTCTTCGGCGAGGTCCGTCTCGACCTCGATGATTTCCCAGCCGGCGGCGCGGCGCTCCGCCTCGATCGAGGCCCAGCGCTCCAGCCGCCGCCGGGCCGCCTCGCGCTGGATCAGCAGAGGCGTCGAGAGCCGCTTGCCGAAGCGCAGCGAGAACCATCGATCGATCTCGCTGCCGAAGAAGGCGGCGATGGCCTCCGCCTCGGCGCAGCCGCGCAGGGAGTCCTCGCGACCGTAGGCCTCGAGGGCGGCGTGGACGAGGTTGCCGAAGTCCATCGCGTCGAGCTCGCCCTTTTCCACCGTGATCTGGCCCATGCCGAGGCCGTGGCGCAGGTAGTAGCGGAAGGGGCAGGCCAGATAGTCTTTGAACGCGGTCACCCGGATGCGCTGGAAGACGCGGTGGTCGGGCGGCAGCGGCTCGGGGCGCAGGGGCCAGGCCACGGTGCGGGCGTGGGGCGCCGGTGCTTCGGAGGAGCCGCGGAAGAGCCGCAGGGTGCGCCCGGCCAGTTCCGCGTCGGGGCATTGGAAAAGAAGCCGCGAGGGCCGCAGCGGGTCGCCCGTGGCGTCGAGGCGGCCGAAGAGCAGGTCGAGGCGCCCGCCGACACGGCGCGTCTCCGCCAGTGCCGCGAGGATGTAGGCGTCGCGGGCGAAGCGGGCCTCGTTGTCGGGCACGCAGAGCAGCTTCCTCGCCGAGTCCGGGAGAAAGGCGTGGCCCACGACCGCCTCGGGCACGGCGTGGTCGTTCATGCCGGTGACGAGCAGATGGGGCGCGTCTTCCCAGAGCAGCTCGATCCAGCCAGACAGGTCGAGGTCGCGCGGTCCCCGCTCGGCGTAGACCTGCCGCTGCGAGAGCGCGGCGAGGAGGAGGTGGAAGCGTTCCGCCGCGTCGGGCGGGCGCGGAAAGGCGCCCGAGAGCGCCGCGAGATCGGACTCGAGGGAGTGGATCGCGTCGGCGACCTCGGCGAAGACCGCCTTTTCCGGATCGTGCTCGGCGAGCCGCCGGCCTGCGAAGACCGAGGAGAGGAAGCCGCAGAGCTCGTCGGTGAAGCGGCCCGATCGCAGCCGCCCGACCAGCGCCGAGGCGCCCTCCACGGCCTCGCGCAGGCGGCCCTCTCCGGCGTCGCCCTTTCGGTTGCGCCGCAGCGCGGCGCGGGCCTCGTCCAGCGTCGCGGGGAGGTGGGTGGCGGCGAAATCGTCGCTCTCCTCCAGCAAGGCGCCGACTCGGACCCTTTCGCTGCCGTTTTCGCCCACCACCGTCCTGGCGAAACCGGGGCAGCGGAGGAGGCTGCGGAGGGCGCCGAAGCGCCCCGAGACCGCCAGCTCCCCGACGAGCCGCAAGAGGTGGACGATGCCCTCGCGGGCGAGGCTGCGTCCGGCGGGATCGTAGACGCCGAGCCCGGCTTCGCCGAAAACCTCCGCCAGCGTGGGGGCGAGTCCGGCGTCGGGCAGGCCGACGGCGGCGCAGGCGGCGGGGTCCTCGTAGGCCGAGACAAGCTCGCGGCAGCGCCGCGCCTGCGCCGCGGGCCCCTCGCAGGGGTGGAGAGTGCCGGTCGGATGGGAAAACTCGATTTCGCGGTGCGCCCAGATGTCAGGACGCGGACGCCCCAGCCCGTCGAAGCTCTCCGCCTCGGTCTCGGGCGCGGCCACGAGGATCTCGACCGGCACCGTTTCGGCATGGCGTGCCAGGGCCACGGCGGAAAGTTCGCGCAGGTCCGGCACGGCGGCGACGACGATGCGGCGCACTCCGTCGGGCAGCGCGCCCCGGCGGGCCGCCTCGGCCGAGGCCGCCCCCGGATCGCGCAGGCCTTGGCTTTCGAAGAGCGCCGTCGCCTCCGCCTCGAGCCGCGCGAAATCGCGCCAACGGGCCGCCTCGACCCCTTCCTCGGCGAGCCGGGCGGCGGCGGAGGCGAGGTCGAGGCCCGACTCCACCAGCAGATCGCGCACCGCGAGCAGCTCGCGCGCCACCCCCGCCGCCCAGACGAGATCCTGCGCCGGAGGATCCACCGGGAAGGCGCTGCGGTAGGCGTCGAGCGGCGAGCGCCACAGCAGCGCCGTCCACAGCAGCGCCGCCGCTTGCGGTCCTGCGATCGGAGGCTGCGTCTCGCCGAGCCGGGCCGGGGAGAAGAGAAAGTTCGGCGTGACCACCAGCGGCGGCAGCACCACCGCGTCGCGGGCCGCCGCGTGGCGGGCGAGCCCCTCGCGCAGGCGGCGTCCCGCCTGGCGGGTCGGAACCACGACGAGGAACTCGGAAAGGTCGAGCGGACCCCCGCCGCTCCAGTCGCGGGCGAGATGCGACACCGCCGCCCCCGGCACCGGGGCGTCCCAGCCGAGAAAGACGCGCCTCAGTCCCTCCCCCGAACCGTGGCTCTGCGCAGTCGCTTCCATGCGGGGAGTTAAGCACCGTTGGCGGAAAACTCTAGGGGGAGGGGGAGTTTTCAGTTTTCAGT
>SLGN01000369.1 GCA_007123695.1 Verrucomicrobiales bacterium | reverse complement strand
TCGGCACCATCGTGGGCGGTCTCGCAGGGGTGGTCGGGCGCATCGGCCTCGCTATCGGCATGCTTGCGTGGTTCGTCGTCGATGTCTTTTTCGTCAATTGACAGAACCAAGCCGGATGCGGCAGCCCGCTCTTGGCTGGTCCGGCCGAGGTTGCAAATCCCGGCCTCTTTGCTACCCTCGTGAACCGCTTTTTCCCAACTTCAGAACCCCCACCCACGACATATTGATGAACCGAAAACTGCGCATGGGCATGGTCGGCGGCGGCCGCGGAGCCTTCATTGGAAACGTCCACCGCATGGCTGCCAACCTCGACGGCAAGATCGAGCTGGTGGCGGGCTGCTTTTCCTCCGATCCCGAGAAATCGCGCCTGTCGGGGCAGGACTTCTTCCTCGACCCCGATCGCGTCTACGCGACCTACGAGGAGATGGCGGAGAAGGAGGCGCAGCGCGAGGACAAGATCGACTTCGTCTCCATCGTCGTGCAGAACCACCTGCACTTCCCCGTGGCCAAGGCCTTCCTCGAGGCGGGCTTCCACGTGGTCTGCGACAAGCCGCTCACCCACGACTACGGGCAGGCCCTCGAGCTGCGCGAGATCGTCCGCCGCACCGGCCAGATCTTCGCCCTGACCCACAACTACACCGGTTATCCCATGGTGAAGGAGGCGCGGCGCATGGTCCGCGACGGCGAGCTCGGCCGCATCCTCAAGATCGTCGCCGAGTATCCCCAGGGCTACGCCGTCGGCGACGTCGAGGGCGACGGCCAGGGCAAGATCAACAACTGGCGCTCGGATCCGAAGATCGCGGGCATCTCCAACTGCATGGGCGACATCGGCACCCACGCCCACAACTTGGTGCGCTACATCACGGGGCTGGAGATCGAGGAAATCTGCTCGGAGCTGACCGCCTTCATCCCCGGTCGCGAGCTCGACGACGACGGCAACAACCTCGTCCGCTTCGCCGGCGGGGCCAAGGGCATCATCTACGCCTCGCAGATCTCCAACGGCGACGAGAACGCGCTGAACATCCGCGTCTACGGCACCAAGGCCTCGCTCGAATGGCACCAGGAGGATCCGAACGAGCTGATCGTGAAGTACGCCAACGCCCCGCGCCGCGTCTACCGACGGGGCAACGGCTACATCAGCGAGGCGGCGGCGGGGCATGGGTTCACCCGCACCCCCTTCGCCCACCCCGAGGGCTTCATCGAGGCATTCGCCAACATCTACCTCGCGGCGGCGCGTGCCATCGCCGACCGCATCGACGGAAACCCGGCTCCGCCCGAGGGCTACGACTTCCCCACCGTCGATGACGGGGTCGCGGGCGTGGCCTTCATCAAGGCGACAGTGGAGAGCTCGGCCTCGCCGCAGAAGTGGCTGAAGTTCCCGGAAATCTGAGGGCCGGACCATGGGCGGGAGACCGGTGCGCTACGAGGCCGAGCAGGGCGCCGGCCCGCTCTGGGCTTCGGAGCCCTTCCGCCTCTTTTTTCCCCTCGGGATCCTCGCGGGGATCTTCGGTCTGCTTCTCTGGCCCCTGCACTACGCGGGCTGGTGGGAGACCTACCCGGCGATCCAGCACCCGCGCATCCTGATCTTCGGCTTCGGGTCGGCCTTTGTCTTCGGCTTTCTCGGCACAGCGTGGCCGAGGTTTCTCGAAGCGAGGGCGCTCCTCGTCCCGGAGGTCTTGCCCGTCGTCTTCTTTTGGCTGCTCGGGCAGTTTTCCTATTCTCTCGGGCCGATTGCGCGCGGAGACCGGGACATCGCGCTGGCCGGGCTCATCTTTTTGTTCCTTCTCGCCCGTCGGCTCTTCGGGAAGGGGCGGGAACTCCCGCCTCCCGGCTTCGCCCTCGCCTTCGCGGCGGTCGGGCTGGCGGTGGTCGTCCTCGGGCTCTGGTACGCGGAGGTTGCGAAAGACGCAGTCGCCTTCCAATCCTTTCTCCGTCTTTTCGCCTATCAGGGCTTCCTCCTGCTACCGCTGCTCGGCGTCGGCTCCTACCTGATCGCCCGTTTCTTCGCGAGTCCGGAGCGGCCTCCGGCAAAGGTACGGTGGCGCGGCCCGGTTGTCTGGATCTCCGCCGCCGCCATCATCGCCTCCTTCGCGGTTGAGGCGTGGCTTTCGGTGCGGTGGGGCAACGCCCTGCGCCTCGGCGCCTTTCTGTTCTGGTCGGTCGGGGCTCTGCCGATGCTGTGGCGGGGCCGCGCTCCGGGGACCCGGGCCTGGGCGATGCGTCTCGCCCTTGGCTTCGTCGCTCTCTCCTTCCTCTGCCGGGCGGTCTGGCCGCTGCCTCGCTTCGCCTACGAGCACTTCCTCTTTCTTGGCGGCTTCGCCCTGTCCATGCTCCTCGTCGCCGACCGCGTCGTGCTCGGCCACTGTGGAGACGCGGCATCGACGCCGCCCCGCAGCGTCGCGTGGCGGTGGATCGCCTGGCTCGTCGTCGTGGCGGCGGCGACCCGGGCGACGGCGGATCTGGTGCCGACGACCAGGGTCTCCCACCAGATCTACGCCTCGCTGACCCTCGCCGGGGTCTTCGCCACCTGGCTCGCGATGCACTTCCGCAGACTCTCGCGCCAGCCGCGCGGAGATGACTGAGAATCAATCATTCAGCGGGAACTTTTTCGGAACGGCGGCGATGCCCCGCGGGTGAGGGATTCCGTTTGAGATGGGTTCTGCTTTCGCCGAAAGTTCCCCCGCCGCAAAAATCCCTTCCCGCCATGCTCTCAAAACACTCCGATTCGCGCCGCGCCTTCCTCGGGCGGAGTCTGCTCGCCGCGGGTGCAGCTTCGAGCGGCGCCCTTCTTGGCGACGAAGCGACGGATGCGACCGTCGTGGATCGGTTCGAAAGCATCGGGGAGACCAGCGGCGTGCTCTACAAGCGCGGGGAAGGGCCCTGGGGCAAGCTCAGCTACTTCTATTTCTACCTTGAGGCGCCCGAGCATCTCATCGATTTCGTCCCCTTGCCGCCCCCGCGGAC
>SLGN01000414.1 GCA_007123695.1 Verrucomicrobiales bacterium | reverse complement strand
TTGGCAGCGTGGAGCCGAAACCATCGAACAAGTCCTAAGTTTCCATTGTTTTCGAATTGTTCAATCGATCCTTGCGGCTCGGGGCACTTTCTCGGGCGCCTCGAGCGTTCGCCCACGACCCTAAGCTCTCGGGTGCCGGAAACGGTTCACGGTTCCAGCACGGGAATGCTGCACCATCCGCCGGAGCACAAAGCCGAACCATGACCAGCAAGGCGATCCGAGTCACGGGTTCCCCTTCGCGGGTCACCTCTGGGCGACGACTGCTGAATCGTCCCGCATGGAGCGCTCCGCGACTGCGGGTGGTCTTTCGCTTGACCCGCCTCCCGGCTTTCGGCAAGGTTTGCGGTGGAGCGGCTGCTCCGATCTTCGCGGTTCCGACACTGCCACGCCCCTCCCCGACAGAGCGCCATGCCTGCCCTTCGATTTCCCACCGTCTTCCGCACCTTCACTGCCGCCTTCGCCGTGTTTTCGGTCGGTGCGGTTTTCGCCGGGGACAAGCCGAACATCCTTTTCCTGTTCGCCGACGACCAGTGCCACGAGACGATCCGGGCGCTCGGCGACACCGACATCGAGACTCCGAATCTCGACCGGCTCGTGGCGCGGGGCACGACCTTCACCCATGCCTACAACATGGGCTCGTGGAGCGGGGCTGTCTGCGTCGCGAGCCGCACCATGCTGGTGACGGGGCGCAGCCTCTGGCGGGCGCACGCCGTCTATGACGCCACCGACAAGGAGCGCGAGGCGGGGCGCCTCTGGCCGCAGCGCATGGCCGAGGCGGGCTACGCGACCTACTTCACCGGCAAGTGGCATGTGCGCACCGATGCGGCCAAGTGCTTCGACCGGGCCGAAAACATCCGCGCGGGCATGCCCAAGGACGTGCCCGAGGGCTACAACCGTCCCCTCCAGGAGCATCCCGACCCGTGGAGCCCGAGCGATCCCGAATTCGGCGGCTATTGGGCGGGCGGGCGGCATTGGAGCGAGGTCACCGGCGACGACGCGGTCTCCTTCCTGGTCGACGCGGCCGGGGCGGAAAAGCCCTTCTTCCTCTACGTGGCCTTCAACGCGCCGCACGATCCCCGGCAGTCGCCGCAGGAATACGTTGATCGCTACCCGCTGGAGCGCATCGAGGTCCCGGCGAGCTTCCTGCCCGAGTATCCCCACAAAGACGCCATCGGCTGCGGGCCCGGCCTGCGCGACGAGAAACTGGCCCCCTTTCCCCGCACCGAGCTCGCGGCCAAGGTCCACCGGCAGGAATACTACGCGATCATCACCCATCTCGACGCGCAGATCGGCCGCATCCTCGACGCGCTGGAGGCATCCGGCGAGGCGGACCGGACCTGGATCTTCTACACCGCCGACCACGGTCTTGCCGTGGGCCGGCACGGGCTTTTCGGGAAGCAGAACATGTACGAGCACAGCCTGCGGGTGCCCTTCCTCGTGAGCGGTCCGGGAGTGCCCGCCGGAGCCAAGGTGGCGGAGCCGATCTACTTGCAGAGCGTC
Organism: Verrucomicrobiales bacterium; assembly: GCA_007123695.1. Classification (GTDB taxonomy): domain Bacteria; phylum Verrucomicrobiota; class Verrucomicrobiia; order Verrucomicrobiales; family DEV007; genus Arctic95D-9. Next base: position 1,466 of record SLGN01000414.1, on the reverse strand, counting down.
ATGGCCACCGCGCTCGATCTCGCGGGCGCGGACCGCGAGGGGGTCGATTTCGCCAGTCTGCGGCCGCTTCTTTCAAAGGAGGGCCGGGGCAAGGGGCTCGGAGCTGTCTACGGGGCCTACCTCGACTTGCAGCGGGCCGTCGCCGCCGACGGTTGGAAGCTGATCCTCTACCCTAAGGCCGGGGTCGCGCGGCTCTACCACCTCGACGAAGATCCCGAAGAGATGAACGATCTCGCGGCCGATCCGGCCATGGCCGGGCGCATGGGCACTCTGTTCTCGAAGCTGAGGGGGCTGCAGGAGGAATTCGGCGACGCGCTCGACTTGACCGAGACCTTCCCGGACTTGTCGAAGCCTTGACGCAGGCTGTCCGTCGCCGCCCGCCGCTCCCCGGCTTCGCCTCTTGACGCCGCCGCCCAACGCGCCTTCCCTAGCTCCGATGAAATTCCCCCGCACCCTTTCTCTCGTCCTTGCCGCCTGCCTCGCCGGCTCCGCCTCCGCCCGTGCCGACGAGCTTCCGCCGAACATCGTCTTCCTCATCTCCGACGACCAGAGCTGGACCGACTACGGCTTCATGGGTCATCCCCATCTGGAGACGCCGCACCTCGACCGGCTCGCCGAGCGCAGCGCCGTCTTCACGCGAGGCTACGTGCCCACCGCCCTCTGTCGGCCCGCGCTGGCGACCTTCGCCAACGGGCTCTACGCCCACCAGCACGGGGTCACCGGCAACGATCCGGCCCAGATCGCAGCCCCTGCGGGAGGCGGAGGGCAGGCTCCGGCTGCGGCCAAAGGCAAGGGCAAGGGGAAAGGAAAAGGCAAGGCGAAAGGCGCGCGGCAGCCCGAATCGCCGGAATACGCCGCTCTGCGCGAGCGGCTGATCGCCAAAATGGACGAGCACCCCACCATCATGCAGATGCTTGGGGAAAAGGGCTACGTCAGCCACCAGTCGGGCAAGTGGTGGGAGGGCCCCTTCGCCCGGGGCGGCTTCACCGAGGGCATGACCCGCGGCTTCCCGAACCCCGGCGGTCGCCACGGCGACGACGGACTCAAGATCGGACGCGAGGGCATGGAGCCGGTCTTCGATTTCGTCGACCGGGCCGCCGACGCCGGAAAGCCCTTCTTCCTCTGGTACTTCCCCTTCATGCCGCACACCCCGCATACGCCGCCGCAGAGGCTCTTCGACAAGTACAAGGCCAAGGGGATCGAGTCCGACCACGTCGCCCGCTACTACGCCATGGTCGAGTGGTTCGACGAGACCGTCGGCGAGCTGCTCGACAAGCTGGAGGAGAAGGGGCTCACCGAGAACACCCTCGTCGTCTACTCCTCGGACAACGGCTGGATCCAGGATCCCGACGGTCCCGGCTACGCGCCGAGGTCGAAGCAGTCCGCCAACGAGGGCGGCACGCGCCAGCCGCTGCTCTTTTCGTGGCCGGGCACCATCGTTCCGGGCGACCGGGGCGAGCCGCTCT
>SLGN01000253.1 GCA_007123695.1 Verrucomicrobiales bacterium | reverse complement strand
GAGCGGGGCGCTGATCGGCGATTTCGACATCCCGATTGCCGCCGCCGCCATCGAGGCCGGAGTTCCGCTCGTGACCGAGGACGGCAAGGGCAGGCCGGCGACGGAGATCTTCGCGTGAGGAGCACTCTATTCGGCGACCTGCCGAAGGTGGCCTGTTTCTGCCCTGCGGCAGTTTTTCCCTCCGAAGCCCCCTGCACAAGGTCAAGCCCCGACGGGGTTCCGGCACAGCCTCAACGAAACATCAGCACAGGAACCTGGCAGGTGCGCACCATCGCAGTCGTGGTGCTGCCGACGATGAACTGGCGGATCGGACTGTGTCCATAGGCGCCCATGACGAGGAGGTCGATGGAGTGATCCTTGATCGCGGCGGCGATGGCAATCTCGGGCGAACTCTCGACGGCGTGGGTCGTCACCTCGTAGCCACCCTCCCGGAGCCGTCCGGCTGTTTCAGCCAGAGACCAGCGTGCCTTGTCGTCAATGCGTCCAGCTCGGAGGAGATGGCAGGAGAGACCGCCCAGCAGAGGATTGGCGAGGGCGTGGTCCACCGCCTGGGTCGCGCTGGGGCCTCCGTCGTAGGCGATGAGAAAGCGGTTGATCGCCCTGAAGGCCCGAGAGGCGACGAGAACCGGGCGAACGCTCGCGCGGATGACTCGCTCGACCTGGCTGCCGAGGTGTCCTTTGGCGAAATCGGCGTGTTCGCCCCGCTTCCCGATGACGACGAACTCGGCGGCGGGCTCAAGCTCCTCCAGCGTCTCGACGAGGGTGCCGTGGCGCTGGAGCAGCTCCACCTCGGGCATTCCCGCATCCGCGAATTGCCGCCGCGCGTCGGCGAGGATGGCCTCGCCCTTCATCCGGGCGACGCGGGCAGTGGCCTCCTCCAGGGCGACGAGTTCCTCGGTGAGTTCGGCGCTGGCGTCAAATCCAATTGCGCCGCTGAGGTCGCTGCGATGGGCGCGCTCACGATGGGGGTCGAGGACGTGGAGAACCTTCACGCCAAGTCCGGCGCGGGCCGCAACCCAGGCGCTGTGCGCGTAGAGGCTCGCGGCGTAGATGGAGCCGTCGGTGCAGGAGATGAGGTGGGACATGGCGGAGGGGCTCGGTTGGGCGCTTCGGCGCATTCGGCCGGACGGAGGGTTCAATGGGCGAGAAGGCGCTCGAGCGCGTCTGGCTTGTCGTGGACGCCGAGCCGGTCGACGAGGGTGGCGCTGGCTTCGTTGAGCCCGACAAGCTCGACCTCGGTGCCTTCGCGACGGAACTTCAGGACTACCTTGTCGAGGCAAGAGACGGCGGTTAGATCCCAGAAATGGGCGTGGGTAACGTCGATTCGGACTTTTGAGAGGACCTCCTTGAAGTCAAACTCCCCGACGAAGGCGTCGGACGAAGCGAAGAAGAGCTGCCCGGCGACGGAGTAGGTGCGACGCCTCGGCGCTAGCGCTCCGGCCGCGGTTCCTTCGCCCTCACCGGCGGCCGGCAGTGTTTCCAGTCGGCTCGTGACCCGCAGGACCTGAGCGACCTTGCGGGCGAAGAAGAGCGCGCTGAGGAGTACGCCGACGCCAACGCCGATGGCGAGGTTGTGGGTGAGGACGACCGTGATCGTCGTGGCGAGCATGACGATGGACGAACTTTTCGGATGGAGGGCCATGTTTTTGAACGAGGCCCACGAAAAGGTGCCGATCGAGACCATGATCATCACAGCGACAAGTGCGGGCATGGGGATCTGCCTCACCCAGGGACCGAGGGCGACAATCAGGATGAGCAGGAATCCCCCTGCGACAAAGGTCGAAAGCCTCCCGCGGCCTCCCGATTTCACGTTGATGACCGACTGCCCGATCATCGCGCAGCCGGCCATGCCGCCGAAGAGACCGGACACAAGGTTGCCGACGCCCTGCCCGAGCGATTCGCGGTTCTTGTCGCTCGGGGTATCGGTCATCTCGTCGACGATCTGCGCGGTCATCCAAGACTCGAGCAGGCCGACTGCGGCGAGGCCGACCGAATAGGGCAGCACGATCCGGAGAGTCTCGAGCGTCCACGGGACCTCCGGCCAGAGAAAGACGGGCAGCGAGTCGGGCAGCGAGCCGAGGTCGCCGACGCGGCGCACATCGAGCTGGAAGACGATCGCGACGGCGGTCATGACGACGATGGCGACCAGCGGCGAGGGCACCGCCTTGGTCAAGCGGGGCAGCAGGTAGATGATCGCAAGGGCTCCGGCGACCATCGCGTAGACGGCGAAGCCACCTTCCTTCAGCTCGGGCATCTGGGCAAGGAAGATGAGGATGGCGAGGGCGTTGACGAAGCCGGTCATGACGGATTTCGAGACGAAGCGCATCACGTCTCCGATGCGGGCGAGACCGGCGACGACCTGCAGCACGCCGGTGAACAAGGTCGCGACGAGCAAGTATTGCAAGCCGTGCTCCCTGACCAGGGTCACCATGAGGAGGGCCATCGCTCCTGTCGCGGCGGAGATCATGCCGGGCCTCCCGCCGAAGAAGGCAGTTACGACGGCGATGCAGAACGAGGCGTAGAGGCCGACCTTGGGATCCACTCCGGCAATGAGGGAGAAGGCGATAGCCTCGGGAATGAGGGCGAGCGCAACGACAAGGCCGGCGAGGAGATCGCCTTTGACATTTGAAAACCACTCGTGGGAGGAAAAGGACAAACGCATGGGAACACTGAACGAATGAGAGAGCTGGCAGCGTCTTCCCGCGGCGGACGGCGCGGCGCTGTCTAGTCGGTTTGTTCGACCGCCGAATCGGTGAGGCGGCTGGGGACCAGCGGAAGAAGTCGAGGAGCCAAGCTTCCATGCACCCGTAAGATCTCACAGACAAGTCATTTCATCGGAACCTTTCGCGCACCCTTTCTGGTTTCCGCTCTCGGCATTGCGGAATTGGCCCAGGGCGCGGATCGCGAGACGGACTGCGGCGGCGATGCGTTCAGCGCTCTCGAGAATCTCCTCCAGCACGCGTCCCTTGACG
>SLGN01000140.1 GCA_007123695.1 Verrucomicrobiales bacterium | reverse complement strand
TTCCCCTCGAGGCCGTCGCCTACGGCGCCACCGACGCGAACCAGATCGACCGCTGGAAACTCACCCTGACCAAAGGCCAGCGCGTCCTCGTCCACTGCCAGGCCGAGCGCATCGACTCCCGCGCCGATGCCTCCCTCGTCCTGACAGACGCCCAAGGCCGCACCCTCGAGACGAGCCACAACGCCATCGGGCGCGACCCCCTCCTCGACTTCACCGCCCCCGCCGACGGCGACTACCTCGTCGGCGTCCACGACTTCCTCTACAACGGCGGGGCCGACCACTTCTACCTGCTCACCGCCAGCACCCGCCCCTGGATCGACGCCGTCTTTCCCCCGGCGGGTCAAGAGGGTCAGGTCATCGAGGCAACCCTGTTGGGTCGAAACCTCCCCGGCGGCAGCCCCGGCGAAGGGCTCGCCATCGGCGGCAAGCCCGTCGAGACCCTCAGCGTGCGCATCCCCGTCGCCGCGCCCGAGGGCCCGAGGCCCGACTTCGCCCTCCCGGCGCGGGCCATGCTGCCGACCTTCGGCTTCCGCCACGAGGGCTCCAACGAGGTCCGCCTCGGCATCGCCGCCGAGCCCGTCGTCGTCGAGCTCAACAACGCCGAGCTGCCGCCCCTCGCCGTCCCCTGCGAGGTCGCCGCCCGCTTCGACCACGACGGCGACACCGACGCCTTTCGCTTCTCGGCGAAGGCCGGCACCGCCTACTGGATCGAGGTCATCGGCGACCGCCTCGAGGGCAAGGTCGATCCCTACCTCGTCGTCGAAAAGGTGACCCGCTCGGCCGACGGCACCGAGACCTACGCCATGGTCCGCGACGCCGACGACACCGCCTCGCCCGCCGGCACGCGGCTCCTCGCCGGCTCGCGCGACGCCGCCATCGCCATTCCCGCGGGCGACGCCGCCGACTACCGCGTCACCGTGGTCAACCAGTTCGCCACCGGCGGGCCCGACCACCTCTACCGCCTCGCCATCCGCGAGGCCCGGCCCGACTTCTACCTCGTCGCCGTGCTGGAGAGAGCGCACTACGAGCGCAACGAGGCCTTCCCCGCCGTGCCGCTCCTGCGCAAGGGCGGCGCCGAGCCCGTCCGCGTCCTCGTGCAGCGGCGCGACGGCTTCGATGGCCCCGTCACGATCGAGGCCCTCGACCTGCCCGCCGGAGTTTTCTGCCCCCCCGTCACCGCCGCGGCGAAGGAGGACTCCGTGCGCCTCGTCTTCCACGCCGCCGCCGACGCCGCCGGCTGGAACGGCCAGATCCGCCTCGTCGGCAAGGCGCCGCTGGGCGAGACCAAGCTCGTGCGCGAGGCCCGCGCCGCCGCCTTCGTCCATGGCGTCGCCGACGCCAACACCGGCCGCCTCCGCCCGCGCCTCGAGGTCGGACTCCCCCTATCCGTCAGCGCGACCGAACCCGCCCCCGTCTCCCTCGAGGTCGCGGAAGGCGGACGCTTCACCGTCGAGATGGGCGGCAAGCTCGAGATCCCCGTCAAGATCACCGCGCGCAACGGCGTCAAGGGCCCCCTCGTCTTCACCGCCGACGGCCTCCGCGGCCTGCGCCAGTCGCCCACTCTCAGCCTCGACGACAAGACCAACGAGGGCAATCTGACCCTGACCTTCGCCCCGCAGAACAACGTCTTCGCCCCCGAGGAAGGCACCTGGACCTTCGTCCTCAAGGCGACCGGCACCACCGCGCACCGCTACCGGCCCGAAGCCGCCGAGTCCGCCGCCGCCGCGCTGAAGCAGGCCGAGGAAGCCCTCAAGGCCGCCACCGACGAGACCCGCGAGGCCCTCACCAAGGCCAAGACCGACGCCGAGGCGAAAAGCAAGGCCGCCGCCACCGCCGCCGCGCCGAAAGACCTGAAGTTCTCCGCCTACAGCCTGCCCCTCGTCGTCGAGGTGAAGCCCGCGCCGAAGAAAGATTCCTGATGAAGACCCGCCCCCTCCTCCTCGCCTGCGCCCTCGCCGCCCCCGCCCTGCTCCGCGCCGAGGGCCTGCCCGTCGCCGAGCTGAAACGCGACACCGAGGTCAACTTCGCCACCGAGGTCTTCCCCTTCCTCAAGGCCAACTGCCTCGCCTGCCACAACGAGACCAAGCCCAAGGCCGGGCTCAGCCTCGAGTCCCCGCAGGACATGCTCAAGGGCGGCGACTCCGGCCCCGCCATCGTTCCCGGCAAGGGGGCCGACTCCTTCCTCTTCACCACCGCCGCCCACCTCGAGGAGCCGACCATGCCCCCGGCCAACAACAAATCCAAGGCCGAAAACCTGACTCCCGGCCAGCTCGCCCTGCTCCGGCTCTGGATCGACCAGGGGGCCAAGGGCGACGCCGTCTCCAGCGCCGCGCCCGAGTCGTGGACGCTCCTCGAGGGCCCGCAGCCCATCTACACCGCCGCCCTCTCCGCCGACGGGCGCTTCGCCGCCGCCGCCCGCGGGCAGCAGGTCCACCTCTACGACCTCCAGCTCGGCGCCCTCGCCGCGAGCCTGCGCGACCCCGCCCTCGAGTTCCCCGCCGCCGACCGCGACCTCGTCCAGGCCGTCGCCTTCTCGCCCGACGGACGCACCCTCGCCACCGGCGGCTACCGCGTCGTGAAAGTGTGGCAGCGCAGCGCCGCCGAATCCGGCGCGCCCCTCGCCCTGCCCGCCGAACCCGCCGCCCTCGCCGTCTCGCCCGACGGGAAACGCTCCGCCGTCGGCGCGGCCGACGGCTCCATCGCCCTCGTCGATCACGCCGCCCCCGAAGCCGCCCCCGTCTTGGTCAAGGACCACGGCGGCCCCGTCGCCGCCCTCGCCTTTTCCGCCGACGGCGCCACCCTCTACTCCGGATCGGCCGACAAGACCGTGAGATCCCGCCCCCTCGCCAAGCCTGACAAGGCCACCAAGCTCGACCTGCCCGCCCCCGTCGTCGCCATGGCCCTGCTCCACGGCGGCAAGCACCTGCTGCTCGCCGGCGCCGACCAGACCCTGCGGATCGTCGCCAGCGACCTGAC
>SLGN01000327.1 GCA_007123695.1 Verrucomicrobiales bacterium | reverse complement strand
TCCTCAATCGCTTCCTAATCTACTTCCTCTACCGCTGGGAGACCTGCGTGAAGGACGCCACCGTGCTCGGCATGCTCGGGTTGCTCACCCTCGGCAAGCTCATTGCGCTCTCGAAGGGCTTCCACTGGGACCGGATGCTTTTCTTCATTCTGCTCTCCTCCGCCGTCATCGTCTTCGGCGATCTCCTCTCGACTTGGCTGCGGCGGCGCTTGCGGTGAGCCGCTTTTCACGTTTCCTTCCGCAACCCCCACCATGCCCGACCGCCACTTCATCCTCGGCACCGCCGGCCACATCGACCACGGCAAGAGCTCGCTCGTCGAGGCATTGACCGGCCTCAACCCCGACCGCCTCCCCGAAGAGAAGAAGCGCGGCATGACGATCGAACTGGGGTTCGCCGAACTCGACCTCGAGGCCGACGACGGCAGCGGAGACCGGCTCCTCCTCGGCGTCGTCGACGTGCCGGGGCATTCCGACTTCGTCAAGAACATGGTCGCCGGGGTCGGCGCGATCGACCTCGCCCTCTTTGTCGTCGCCGCCGACGACGGCTGGATGCCGCAGACCGAGGAGCACTACCAGATACTCCAATATCTCGGGGTGGAGCACGCCCTCGTCGCCCTGACCAAGCGCGACCTCGTCGACGAACTCGATCTGGTCCTCGACGACGTGCGCGAAAACCTGCTCGGCGGATCGTGGGAGGATGCGCCCATCGTCGCCGTTTCCTCCCACACCGGAGAGGGCCTCGCCGAGCTGCGGGCCACGATTTCGCGAATGCTCACGACCGCGCCGCCGGCCCACGACGGCGGCAAGCCGCGCCTGCCCGTCGACCGCGCCTTTTCCCTCAAGGGCGTCGGCACCGTGGTCACCGGCACGCTCCTCGACGGCGCGGTGCGGCCGGGCATGGACCTCGTCGCCCAGCCCGCCGGCCTGCCCGTTCACGTGCGCGGCGTCCAATCCCACGGCAAAGCGAGCGATCTCGTCCCGCCGTCGACCCGCACCGCCCTGAACCTCAGCGGCGTCGCGGTGCGCGATTCCCGCGGAGCGGAACGCGAGGGAGTGGGGCGCGGCGACGTCCTCGTGCCCGCCTCGCTAGGTGCCTCCGTCACCGCCATCGACGTGCTCGTGACCCGCTGCGATCGGCCCGTCCGGGGGATCTCGCGAAAGGCGACCCGACCCATCCGCACGGGGCGCGAGGTCACTTTCCACCATGGCAGCGCGGGGCGGGCGGCGCGGCTCCATTTTCTCGGCGAACGCAGCCTCGAGCCGGGAGGCACCGTCTTCGCCGAGCTTCGCTTTCGCGAACCCGTCTTTGTCTTCGTGGGCGACCGCTTCGTCTTGCGCGACGCCTCGGCCGGCCTCACTCTCGCCGGGGGCGTCGTTCTCGACGACGACGCGAACCGTCGCGCCTTCCGTAAGCCCTTCCAGCGCGAGTTCCTCGAGGCCCGCCGCGGGGCTCTCGACGACCTCGACGCCCTCCTCCGCAGCCAGTTGCGGCGGGACAAGGCGGTGCCTCTGCCGCGCCTTCTCAGCCGGACGCGCTTCTCCGCCGAGTCGATCCGTGCGCGCGTGGCCGAACTGGCGGCGGCGGGCGAGTTCGAGCGCAGCGGCGAGTGGGTCTTCGAGGGGGAATGGTGGCGGCACCTTTCCCGTCTCGCCGGCAAGATGATCGAGGCCGTGCACCGGGAGCATCCCGACCAGCTCGGCATGCCCTTGCGCGATCTCCGCGCCGCCATGGTCCCCGAGCTGCCCTCGGCGAAGTTCTTCGACGCCCTCCTCGCCGGGCTCCTCGCCGGAGACTACGCCAAGGCCGGGCCCAACGTCCGCCGCCGCGACCATCAGCCCCGTCTGCCCGCCCAGCTCGAGAAGGCCGGCGAACTCGTGAAACGGCGTCTCGCCGCCGATCCCATCAATCCGCCCAACAAGGGCGAAACCGCGACGAACCCGGCCGAGGAAAAGGCCCTGCGCTTTCTCGTCAACGCCGGCGAGGTGATCGAACTCGATCCGAAGACAGTCATCTCCGCCGCCGCCTGCACGCGTTTGCAGGAGGAAATCGTCGACTACCTCCGCGAGCACGGTCGCGCCACCGCGAGCGACCTGCGCCAGCACACCGGCACGGTGCGGCGCATCCTCATGCCCCTGCTCGAGCGTCTCGACGCCGAGAAGTTGACGGTGCGCGAGGGGGACGACCGGCGTCTGGCGGAGGCGGAGTGATTTCCGAATCCCGGAAGGCGAAGCGTCACGGCATCGGACCGGGTGCGGGAGAACGACTCAACTGCTTTTCTTGAACTGCGGGCCGGGATCGCCGGGAGGGCCTTCCCGCGATGATGAACTTGAGAGTGTCTTCTTCGGGCAGGGCGATGGTCGCGACCATCTGCGCCTCCTCGGAGTCGAGACCGAGGAGGCGGTTCACTGCGGATGCTGGGCGTCGTATCTCTCGAGCCATTCCTTGCGGGCGGCGAGGTTGGCTTCGAGCCGCTTCAGCTCGGCGCGGGCGCGGTTGAGTTCGGAATACTTCCGGAAGATGGCGAAGAAGTCTTCGCGCAGGTCGTCGCGGCGGCTCCGCACGAGCATGTCCAGCTCGTGGGCCTCGCCCTGCATCACGGGGACGGCTTCGGCGGTTTCGCCCGTGGCGAACTGCTGCAGTTCCTCGGTCCGGCGCTCGATGATGGCCTCGTTGCGCGCGATCTCCCACTGGTAGAATTCCCTCTCCGCTTCGGGCAGGTTGCGGGACCTGAGCTTGCCCTCGAGAGAGACGTTGCGTTGCTGGAGGTGTTCGATGGCGTCGTTGATCGCCGTGGTAAAGCCTTCGCGGGCTCTGTTGGTGTGGCGGCTGTCTCGGCGGTTTTGCCTCCAGGCATCGCTGACCTCCTCGTTGACGATCCACCAGCCGGCCCAGCCTCCGATGGCGGTCGATTCGAATCTCTCCAATTCCTGCGGATCGGGGAAGGACTTGGCGATCTCCGCAACTTGCTGCAGCCGTCTATC
>SLGN01000624.1 GCA_007123695.1 Verrucomicrobiales bacterium | reverse complement strand
TGACGGAAACAGCGTTTCCAACGAGCTTCCATCGGGCGTTCCTGTTGCCCGCCTCGGCAGCCGGCAGGGTCCAATCGCTAGGGAACCCCTGAAGCCGCTCCGCATCTCGAATGTCGGGGGTCGCGATTCGCCCGTCGGGAAACCAGATCGCGGGAGGAGATGGGATGCCAACGGTGGACCCGCCCTTCAGCGTGGGAACCGCGTCGATCGCCCACCCGAGTCCACGCACACCTTCGGTCCAATAAAAACCGCAAGCTCTGCCTGCGTGAGTATCGGTCTCTGGCTCGCCAGCGTCATCTTGGAAGAGGAGTTCCTCCGGGCGAATCTCCCGCGAAGCGAGCAGAAAGACTCGCTGCCGACGCTGCGGCAGCCCGAATGCCCGGGAATCAACCACACGATAGGCCCAAGAGTAGCCTAGTGTTTCCAAGCGCTCCGTGATGTGGCGCATGGCCGCGCCTTTGTCCAACTGGAGCATGAAGGGGACGTTCTCCAGCAGGAGATGGGGCGTGCCATGCCCTTCCAGCAAACGGAAGACTTCGTCAACCAATCCGGATCGCTGCCCTTTGATTCCTTCGGTGCGACCTGCCTGGGAGAGATCCTGGCAGGGGAAGCCCGCAGTTAGCAGTTCGGTCTCCTTTGGCAGACAGTCTAGCTCGCGGACATCTCCCGCGAGAGGCAAGTCTGGGAATTGGTGGCGCAGGACGCACTGCGCGCTCGCGTCCCACTCGCACAAGAGCAGTGTCTCGTGCCCGGATCGCGACAGCCCCAATTCTACGCCGCCGATCCCCGCGAATAAAGCTGTCACCTTCAGTTCTCTCATTTCGGATGTATCGCCGGACTTTCCGGCTGCAACGAGAGTTCAAAAAGACACTCTGTCAACAAAATCCCGGTTGAAGATCGACGGGCGAAGAGATTTTCCCCGCCCAAGGGACTCCAGCTCGCAGTCGAAGTCAAGCGCGGGCCGCCGTACTTCTCGGCGACCCGGCGGTCGAAGCCGCCACCGAGGGCGAGTTCGAGATCGCGGAGCCGGGGCCGGGGATCCAATCGGTTCGCGTCGTGGTGTGATGCCAACAAACCCGCCCACGAGTCGGCGAGGCCTTCAAAAAACCTCCTTCAACACCACCTCGCGTCCGAGTTCGAGGGAACGCTGGCCCGCCTCCAGCGCGGCGATCAGTTCGACTTCCTCTTCGACGGGCACGCTGACCTTGTCCCGCAGGACGAGGTCGAGGAAGGCCTCGAGCAGGTAGGCGTAGAGATCCTTCAAATCGGGTTCGACGCGCAGGTTGCCCTTTTCGCCGAAGAGCTGGATCGAGAAGCCGGCCCGCATCTTCTCCCGCGCCCCGACCATCAGGACGATGTCGCAGTCGTCCTCGCGGCGCAGCCGCGCGATGTGGGCGCCCTCGCGTCCGGTGTTGTGGGCGCTGACGACGCCTCCGCCGAGCACGGCGTAGGCCATGGAGAGGGCGTGGATGCCGTAGTAGACGAGGTCGCCGGGACCGGTCACGGTGCAGAGGCGGATCGGGCCGATCGCGGCCGCGTCCTCGCGCAGCTTCACGATGTCGGGGACGAAGCGCAGGCTGCTCGCGGACATGAACTTGGTTCCCGTCTCGCGGGCGATCTCCGCGACGGTGGCGGCCTCCTTCGCGGTCATGGCGAGGGGCTTGTCGCAGAAAGTGGGCACGCCAGCGCGAAGGGCGGCCTCGGCGTACTTCCACTGCGCTCCGCTGCCGTCGTCGATGAGCAGGGCGGCGTCGACGCCCTCGACGCACTGCTCGGGCGTATCGGCGACCGTCTCGATGCCGCAAATGTCGGCGATGGCGGAGGCGGCGGTTTTGTCAGGGTCCCAGATCTTCACGACCCTGCCCCCCTCGAGCCGCTTCGCCGCCTTGACGAAAGTGCCCTGGAAGGCCTTGGCCTTCTCCTCGTCGTAGCCGTTGAAGATCGTTGCGAAGGCGGTGCCGTGGTTCGAGCCCGGAGTGCGCGGCTGCATGTTGGACCCGTAGTTCGTCCCGTAGCTCGCCGCCGAGACGAGGCCGATGCGGAGCGGTTTGGCGTCGCCCTGGGCGAGGGCGGAAAGCGCGGGCGAGGCGGCGGCCAGTCCGGCGAGGGAGCGGCCGAGAAAGGTGCGGCGGTTGGTGCTAGGGGTCATGGGGTGGGGGCAATTGGGAACTTCGCGAAAAGGGCTCCGCCCAACCGTGCAAACTTGAGCGAAAGAGGCCTTCTCGATCGGCGCAGGAATTCGCGCGTTGCGGTGGTCGCCGTTTTCGGGCGGGGCAATGCCTCGCCCGGGGCCGGGCTCGACGGCTCCAAGATCCTCGTTTTCATCGCTTGTAGAGTATCGCCGTCGCGCGGGAGTGTCGAGGCAAGACCTCCCCAACGGATGAAATGAGGAAAGCTTTGCTCCCTAATTGCGTCATCTCGGCGGGTTGTGCCGATGGCTCGCCTTCGCTACTGTTCACGCCGGGTCGGTTCGCCCTCTTCTCGGAGAGTCGCCGCCCAAACCCAGTCAAACCAAACCAAAACAAAAAACAAACCTATGAAGAAACTGCTCATGAGCCTCGCCTGCGTCTTTGCCGCCTCGGTGGCCTTCGCCGGCGAATACTCCGACATCAGCATCAGCGAACTCGAGGAGGCCATCAAGAAGGGCGAGGTCATCGTCCTCGACGTCAACGGCACCTCCACCTACGAGAGGGGTCACATCCCCGGCGCCATCGACTTCCGCGCCAACAAGGAAAACATCGCCGCCCTTCTCGGCGACAACAAGGACAAGCTCGTCGTGGCCTACTGCGGCGGCCCCACCTGCAACGCCTACAAGGCGGGCGCCAAGGCGGCCGAAGACGCCGGCTTCACCAAGATCAAGCACCTCTCCGCCGGTCTCTCCGGCTGGCTTCAGGCGGGCAAGCCCACCGACAAGCCGGGCAAGGAAAGCTGACCCGGACAGTTCCGCCTCGGCGGACAGATCACGTGAAAAAGCGTTCCCGCAG
>SLGN01000750.1 GCA_007123695.1 Verrucomicrobiales bacterium | reverse complement strand
CTTGGCGGCGGGGGCGGCGGCGATGGTGTTGAGAAAGGCGTCGGTATCGACCAGTCCGGTGATCCTCGGCGGCGCGTCGCCGGCTCCGGCGTCTGCGGCAGGTGCCTGAGGGTAGTGGTGGCCCACGAGGATGGCGGGCTTTTCCGGATTCGCTTCGAGAAGCCGCGACACCCATGCGAGCTGTGCGGTGCCGAACTCGCCCTCGACCTTGTTCACGTAGCGCAGCGAATCGAGCAGGATCCAGTTCGCCAGCGGCGTCTCCAGGACCGAGCAATGCTTGCCCTCCACCGCGGAACCGGGCAGCTCCGCTCCGAGCGCGGCGGAGAAGTTCGCCCGGTCGTCGTGGTTGCCGAGGGTGAAGTGGACCGGCAGCCCCGCTTCGCGAAGGGGAGCAAGGAGGGCCAGAAGCGTCGCGTAGTCACCGGGTTGGCCATCGCCGAAAGCGCAGTCTCCGTCGATGATGGCTCCGGCGAGCGTGTCGCGCTCGGCGAGGACCTCGGCCACGACCCGCTCCAGATGGTCGGCCATATTGACGCCTTGGCGCGAGAGGAAGTCCCGGTCCGCCGCGACGTGGGTGTCGGACAGCAAGGCCCAGTTCTCCGACTCGGGACCCGCGGCGGTGGTGGATCGCGGGAGAAAGGGCGAAAGAGCGAGCACGGCGGAGCTGCCAAGAAAGCGGCGGCGGGAGAGAGGATCGAGATGGAAGGGCATGGGGCCAATATGCCAGAAAAGCGCGTCTCCGCAAAAAATCGGGTGGGGCGACGAGTTTCGGCGCAACTTTGCCGGTTGAGAGGAGGTTCCAAAAGGGGGTTGCGCTCTTGCACGCGCGCCCCCTGCCATGTCATCCCGTTTTTTTTCCTTTCGCCGTGCCTTTGTCGGGGGCTTTTGTGCGATTCTTCTTCCGGTCTCTCCTTGTGCCGCCAGCACCTCGGATTCCGAAGACGCTGCGCAATCCATCGTGTCGCCCGAGCAGGACGAGTGGGCAGGCAAGCCGGTCATGACCGCCGAGCACGTTCAAGGCATGGTCGTAGCTCGGCTCCACAATGCGCCGCGTCTCGGCGAGAAAGCCCCTCCTTTTTCCCTCCCCGAGGCGGCGACGGGGAAGGTCCTGTCGCTTGCCGAACTGCACGCGGACAAGCCGGTCGTGCTCTACTTTCTCAGCTACTCCTGTCACGTTCCCCACGAGACCGCCGGTTTCTTCGCCTCGCTTCACGAACGCTACCGCCAGGTCGCGAACTTCGCCGCGGTCTACATCCAGGAGGCCCATCCCGAAGGTGGCTTCGAGCCGGCCATGGGGCAGGAGCGGTTCGTGATCCCCGCGCCGCGAAGCTTCGGGCAGCGGGCCGAAGCGGCGTTGCGCTACGCGGTGGAGAAAAATCTGCCCTTTCCCATGCTCGTCGATTCCATGGACGATTCCCTCGCAGTCCGCTGGGGCGCATGGCCAGTGCGAATTTTCGTCGTCGGGCGCGACGGCACCGTCCTTTATGCCGGCCAGGTCGGTCCCTGGTTCTTCAAACCGGTCGCCAACTACGACGCGAATCTCTTCGGAACGCCGCGCTCCTACGAGAATCTGCCGGGATACAGCCGCGAGAGCCTCGAGGAGTTTCTGCGGGCCCTCGGCAAGTGAGCGGTGGTTGACTCGCAGGTCGGGGCGGAGTGTGTTGATGCCTCCGAGCTTCGAAGGGCGGGAAGGATGGGGCAAAACTTGCCCTCGAAATCGCGAGAAACTCCGTTCTCCGGCTCGAAAACCTTGCAAAAGGTGCGCAAGGGTCCTCCTTTCTCGTCCCCCGCTTCCCGAAATGCCGAAGATGAAACTGTTCGACACGATGAGCCGCACGGTGCGCGAGCTGTTGCCCCGCGACGGCAGCACCTATCGCTTCTACTGCTGCGGCCCCACCGTCTACGGCCCCGCCCACATCGGGAACTTCCGCACCTTCGTGCTGCAGGATGTTTTTCGGCGTGCCCTCGAACTTTCGGGCCAGCCCACCTTCCATGTGCGCAACCTCACCGACGTCGACGACAAGACGATCCGCGACTCGCAGGCAGCCGGGCTCCGCCTCGAAGAGTTCACTTCGCACTGGCGGGACCGATTCCACGCCGACTGCGCCCGACTCAATCTTTTAAGCCCCCATCTCGAGCCGAGCGCGGTGGAGCACATTCCCCAGCAGATCGCCATGATCGCCGAACTCATGGAGAAGGGGCATGCCTACGGCTCGTCCGACGGTTCGGTCTACTACCGTGTCGCGAGCTTCGAGGGCTACGGCAGGCTCTCCCAGCTCGACCGGCGGGAACTGCGCGAAGGTGCCTCGGGCGCAATCGACGACGACGAATACGAAAAGGATTCGGTTTCCGATTTCGCCTTGTGGAAGGCTCGCCGAACCGAGGACGGCGACAACTGGTGGGAGAGCCCGTGGGGACCCGGGCGGCCCGGCTGGCACTTGGAATGCTCCGCGATGTGCCGCCAATACCTCGGAGATCGTTTCGACCTTCACTCAGGCGGAGTCGATCTGGTCTTTCCCCACCACGAAAACGAAATCGCCCAAAGCGAGGCCTGCACCGGGCAGACGATGGCGGACCACTGGTTCCATCTTACCCACCTGCTGGTGGATGGAGGCAAGATGTCCAAGAGCGCCGGCAATTTCTACACCCTGGACCAGCTCGAGGCGGCCGGGTTCTCGGCGGCCGAATTGCGCTACGTCCTCGTCTCGGCCCACTACCGGCAACCGCTCAACTTCGTGGCCAGGGATGCCGCAGGGGAGGAGAATTTCCCCGCCCTTCTCGGGGCGCGCCAGGCCCTGCTGCGTCTCGCCAAGGCCGATGCGGCGCTCGCCGCGAGGACGGGGGACGGGAGCGCGCCGGACTACGAAGACCTGCTCCTCGAGAGAGAAATCTCTGCCTTCGGCCCCGCCTTCGAAGCGCTGCTCAACGACTTGAACACGCCCGATGCGCTCGGTCGCGTTTTCACCGCCGCCAAGGCGCTGCATG
>SLGN01000445.1 GCA_007123695.1 Verrucomicrobiales bacterium | reverse complement strand
GGAATCAAGCGGGAGCGGCTACCCATGCGAAGAAAGCAAGACTTTCGGACACTCTTTCCGCGAATCTGCGAAACCCGCCAGAAAAGCGTTGACGTCCGGGACTGATTCGGGCGATTCTTGACCCTCCCTAAACGCCCCCTACCTCCCCCCGAACCCCCTCCGACCCCAGTCCTTCGGCGGGAAGCGAGCCGAGGGGGTGAAAAAGGACCGAAGAAGAAGGTCTTTCTAACCCATCCACCCGAGCCCTTGTTCCCGCAAGCTGCGGAACGGAGGGATCTCCAGAGATCGACCACGACCGAAGCGGGCAAGATTGCATTTTCCGCGATGTGCCCCATTGTCGGACTCGCCACCGCTTTTGCGGAAGGCTGCTTCGCGCCTTCTCCGCCCTGCTCGGCAGGTGCTTCCCGAATCTGCGACTGATGATTGATTTCACCAATGTGATCAAGGCTTTCCCCGGAGGAGAGCGTCCCGCCGTGAGCGGTCTGACGCTCTCCGTGGAGCGCGGGGAAACTCTGGTCCTGCTGGGATCTTCGGGTTCGGGAAAATCCACCCTGCTGAAGCTCGTCAACCGTCTCCTCGAACCCGACTCCGGCGAGATCCGCGTCGGCGGAAGGCTTGTCGGCGATGTTCCGGTGCGCGAGCTGCGCCGGTCGATGGGCTACGTCATCCAGGACACCGGCCTCTTCCCGCACTGGACTGCTGAGGAGAACGTCGCCGCCCCGCTCCGCATCGCCGGAGTCCCCCCGGAAGAACGCCGCAGCCGCAGCCGCGAGCTGCTCGACCGCCTCGGTCTCGACCCAGGGGAATTCGCCTCCCGCTACCCCGACGAGCTTTCCGGCGGGCAGCAGCAGCGCGTCGGGGTGGCGAGGGCTCTCGCGGCCGACCCGGACATCCTCCTGATGGACGAGCCCTTCGGCGCCCTCGACGGCATCACGCGGGAGCGCCTCCAGCAGGAGGTCCGGCGGCTCAATTGCGATCTCGGCAAAACCATCCTGCTGGTCACCCACGACCTCTTCGAGGCCCTGGCCCTAGGCGACCGCATCGGGGTCATGCACGAGGGACGCCTCGAGCAGGCGGGGCAGAAGCACGAACTGCTTTCCCGCCCGGCCACGCCCTTTGTGAAGGAGCTTTTCGAAAAACCGGCAAGGCAGCTCGAGACATTCGGACGGGCCGGGATGAAACCGGAAGAATGGGAGGGCAACTGATTTGCCAGTGCGTTTCTGGGAGCTGAAAACGACTTTGGCGGAGCATCTCCTCGTGCTCACTCTGTTGCCGGTGGGGATCGCCTCGGCGTTGGCCCTGCCCCTCGCGGTGGCTGTCCGGCGCAGGCCGCGGCTGCGTTCGGCGGCCATCGGTTTCAGCAGCGTGGTGCAGACCGTCCCCAGCCTCGCCATGCTCGCCTTCCTGATGCCGCTCTTCGGCATTGGGAAGGTGCCGGCGGTGATCGCCCTGACCCTCTACGCCATCCTGCCGATTCTCCAGAACGCTTGCGTCGCCCTGCGCGACCTGCCAAAGGACGTCCTCGAAGCCGCCGACGGCATGGGGTTTTCGCCGTGGCAACGGCTCAGCCTGGTGGAGCTTCCGCTCGCCCTTCCGGTGGTCTTCGGCGGCATTCGCACGGCCACCGTGATTTGCGTGGGCGTGGCGACGCTCTCCACCTTCATCGGTGCCGGGGGGGCTGGGAGATTTTATCAACCGTGGCCTCGCCCTGAACCGCACCTCGCTGCTGCTCGTCGGCGCGGGGACGGCGGCGGTTCTCGCCCTGACGCTGGACTTTCTCATCGACACGGCAGGGACGGCGCTGCGGCCGGGGCGCAAGCCGCCGACACTGCGCCTGCGCCTCGGTGCTGCGGGCGGGCTTGTGGCCTTGCTGGCGCTCGTTCTTGTCATTCCCCGGCCCGGGGGCGCGGGCGGCCTCGGGGACGGTTCAAAGGTGACCGTGGGTGCGAAAAACTTCACCGAGCAAATCTTGCTCGGCGAGCTGCTGGCCCAGTGGATCGAGGGACGGACCGGGGCGCGGGTCGAGCGGCGTTTTCCCCTTGGCGGCACGGTCATCTGCCACGGGGCTCTGCTGAACGGGGGAATCGATCTCTACGTCGAGTACACCGGGACAGCCTTGCTCAACCTGCTCGGGGAGGAGTACGATCCGGGAGCCCCGGCGAGCGCAGTCCTCGAAGAGGTCCGCGCGAGCTATCACGAGCGTTTCGATCTGGCCGTGCTGCCGCCGCTGGGCTTCGAGAACACCTATGCGATCGCGATGCCCCGGCAGCGAGCGGAGTCTCTCGGATGGAGCCGTCTCAGCGAACTCGCTGAGGACGGCGCGGGCGGCGACGGGCTCCACGCAGGGTTTACCGCGGAGTTCATGGAGCGGGAGGACGGCCTGCCGGGATTGCGGCGGGCCTACGGGTTGAGCTTCGCGAGAGAGAGCGACCTGGCGCCGGAACTGATGTACGCCGCCGCCGCCCGCGGGGAAGTCGACCTCATCGGAGCTTTTTCCACCGACGCCCGCATTCTCGAATTCGATCTCGTTGTTCTCGAGGACGACCGAAGCTTTTTTCCGCCCTACGAGGCGGTTCCGGTGGTCCGACGCAGTGCTTTGGAGCGTCTCCCGGAGCTGCAAGCCTTGTTGGAGGAACTGGCCGGACGAATCGACAGCCAGACCATGACGAGCCTCAACCACGCAGTGGACGTCGAAGGGCGCTTGCCGCGCGATGTCGTCCGCGAGTTTCTTGAGCCTCTCCTCGTAGAAGAGCCGGATCGAACAGCCTTTCCCAAAGCAGCCCATACATCAAACTACAAACAACCCCATGATTAAATCGAGATACCGAGTGCAATTTCCGCCCGCCGACGCCGCCAGCATGGAGCAGGACGAGGTGACCTTTCGCATCATCGAAAAGGGCGGACGGGAGGTGAACATCCGCTTCCACGACTACGATCAGATCTACCTGCGACCGGGGCTCTACGAGCAGCTCTTCTACGACCGGCT
>SLGN01000535.1 GCA_007123695.1 Verrucomicrobiales bacterium | reverse complement strand
GGCGGTGTCGCGCTCGAACACGCGCTGACGCTCACGCCGGCCGGAGCCCGGCTCGTGCTCCGGCCTCGCCTCAGCCGCCGCTTCGAGGCCTCGAGGTCGCGGTTGCGCTACGGGAGCCAGACGGATCTCGCGCGGTCTGCGGCCGATGATGCGCGCGCACTCGGTGAACTCGCCGGCGCCGACTCGCTCGCCCTGGTCGTCCTCCGAGGTCGCCGATCACGCCTCCTTCGGTGGCGAAGGCAGGGCGGCTCCTGGGTGGCCGCACCCACCCGATTCTTCGACGCGGGGTCGCTCGCCGAGCTCGAGCGCGCGTTCGCTCCACCGGAGAACTAGCGGACTTCGCGCGGAGTATACCGAGCCTCCGATTCGTGGGGGCTGCGAGCCATCGCTAGATCTCGCGCGGAGGACGCCAAGCCGCCAAGAGGGTTCGTCCGATGCGACGCCACGGCCGAAGAGCCAGCCCGCGTCGCCAAGCCGGCCTCTCTCTCGTGGGAGCTGCTACCCCTCGGCGCGCTGATGATGTTGCCTAAGAAACTTTGCGTCTTAGCGGTGCGACAGGAGGCCCCCGTCGGGGCCGTGCTTGGTCGAGGAGGATGTCATGTAAGCGCTGACGACGACGAAACCTCGAAATGGAACCCAGCGGGTGAGAGTCCCGCCCGGTCAAGGGTGGCCACCCAGCCGGTAGCGAGTCTTGCGTGGAGGTCGGGCGACCGGCCCCTGCGAAGCGTAGACAGCGAGCATGTAGGCCGCGTGATAGAGCCCCGTAATCGCTTAGTCGTGGGTGCCGACGTTGTCGCAAAGACGGAAGGCAACACCCTGGGCGCCGAGATGGTCTGGCGCCGGGGGGCCCACCGGGGTCATAGAGCGGGGCATGCATGCACAGGGGTTCCCCAGGAACCTGGGAGACCTCGCCGTCTCCCTCGAAGTACGGCGCGCGGGGTAGCCGAGATCCAGCCCAGGCCTGCGGGAGGCGCCGTCCTCGCCCGCAGGAGCGAACACGGACGGCACGAGGGTACGAGCGGGCGAGCCTGAGGCGAAGCCCGCGAGGACGGACGGCGAGGAGTCAGAGTCGCCTGCTACCTGTGACGAGGGGGAACCGACCCGACGGGACCCTTCCGAGGGATAGGGCGACCGGGCTACGGAACTGTTGGAGGGAACGATGACGGGGACACCAAGACCCGATCCCATCTCACCGAGACTGCAACGGATAGCGGAACTGGCGAGGCAGATGCCGACGACGGCGCTGACCTCCCTGTCTCATCACATCGACATCGACTTCCTGCGCGAGGCGCATCGCCGCACGCGTAAGGACGGGGCGACTGGCGTGGATGGTCGGACGGCAGCCGAGTACGAGTCGAACCTCGACGAGAACCTCGGCAAGCTTCTCGACCGTTTCAAGTCCGGGTCGTACCGGGCGCCGCCGGTCAGGCGTGTGCACATCCCGAAGGGAAACGGCAAGAGCCGTCCCATCGGGATCCCCACCTTCGAAGACAAGATCCTACAAAGGGCGGTCGCGATGGTGGTGGAGGCCGTCTACGAGCAGGACTTCAAGGACTTCTCGTGGGGGTTCCGGCCCGGCCGCCGGATGCACGATGCCCTTGCCGGGCTCCGTAGCTGGTTGATGTCGAGAGGTGGGGCCTGGGTGGTCGAGGTGGATATCCAGGGCTTCTTCGATGCCCTTCCACACGCCGATTTGCGGGATTTCCTCGACCAGCGGGTGCGTGACGGGGTCGTCCGACGGGCGATCGGGAAATGGTTGAATGCAGGCGTCATGGAGGGGGGCGTGGTTCGCCGCGGCTCCACCGGCACGCCACAAGGCGGGGTGATCTCGCCGTTGCTCGCAAACGTCTTCTTGCACCACGTCTTCGACGTGTGGCTCGACGAGGAGGTCCGACCCCGCTCGAGGGGAGAGATCTTCGTCGTCCGGTACGCAGATGACATTGTCATCGCCTGTGTACGGGAAGACGACGCACGCCGGGTGATGAACGTCCTCCCGAAGCGCTTCGGGAAGTACGGGCTCACCCTTCACCCGGAGAAGACCCGGCTCATCCGATTCACGCGCCCAAACGGGAGCGACGATGACGACGGTCCGACTTCGTTCGACCTGCTCGGCTTCACCCATCACTGGGCGAAGTCGCGCAAGGGCTATCGGGTGATCAAGCAGCGCACAGCCAAGGACCGGTTCCGTCGGGGCTGCCAGGCAGCAGCGCAGTGGTGCCGCAGCCATCGGCACCTGCCGGTGGACGTCCAGGCAAGGATCCTCGGGGCGAAGCTCCGGGGGCACTACAACCACTTCGGGATCAAGGGAAACTCACGAGCTCTCGGGCGCTTCTTCCACATCGTCCGGCGCATCTGGTTCAAGTGGCTCAACCGCCGCTCTCAGAAGCGTCATATGACGTGGGAGCGCTTCGAGGTGCTCCTCGAGCGATACCCGATCCCCCCGCCCGTCCTCGGCAGCCGAGGATGGCACGCAGCGAGTCCGTAGCCCGAGGAGCCGGATGCGGGAGTTCCGCACGTCCGGATCTGTGGGGGGCCCGCCCGACGCTCCCGTCCTAGATGCGGGCGTCGGGCGGCCTATCCCGATCCTTTGCGCGAGATAGAATTGAGCCTCTTCGCGCGAGGCAGAGCGCGCCGCCACGCGACGGATGCTCGCTTTCGACGATTGCTGGTATGGTGCGGCGATGCCCAGGGATGGGTTCGTCGGGACGTTGCGCGAGGGGCGCTATCGCGTGGGCACCAAGCTCGCGGACGGCGGGATGGGGGCGGTCTATTCGGGCACTCATGTCCGCATCGGGCGGCCGGTCGCGATCAAGAAGCTCCATCCGGCGCTGGCGCATCAGGAGGAGATGGTCCGCCGTTTTCAGCAGGAGGCCGAGGCGGCGGCGGCGATCGGCCACCCGCATATCGTCGATGTCCTCGATCTGGGCGTGGCCGACGATGGCGGCGCCTTCCTCGTGATGGAGCGCCTCGAGGGTGAAGACCTCGGCG
>SLGN01000278.1 GCA_007123695.1 Verrucomicrobiales bacterium | reverse complement strand
TTCCACTGCAAGGAACAAACTGACTTTACGGGGCAGCCAACATGGAAAGGACAGCCCCCCTGTCAAATCGATTCCCTCCCGCGTTGCGAAGAGCGGCTTGACTCTTTCCGGAACCCGCTTAGAGTCCCGGCTCTCGAATCCGACAGACTCATACCCCCTGAAACGATGGCTAACTCCAAGTCCGCCCTGAAGCGCGTCCGCCAGACGAAGAAGCGCACTGCCCGCAACCGTGCCCAGAAGTCCCGCGTGAAAGAGGTGCGCAAGAGCGCCCTCGCCGCCATCGAGTCCGGCGACGCCTCGGCGTCGCAGGCCGCCTACAATCGGTTCGCCTCCGCCGCCGACAAGGCCGCCAAGTCGGGAGTTCTCCACAAGCGCACCGCTGACCGCCTCAAGAGCCGCATGGCTGCCAAGCTCAAGGGCGTCGGCGCCGCAGCTGTCGGGGCTTGATTCGCAGGGAGGCCCACCGAGGGCGGTTCCCGACTCTATCGCGCCGAGAGCGAGGCGGCCAGAGCCGAACTCTCCAGAATCCCGGCGCTGTTTCCGAAACGCGCCGGCACGATCTTCAGGTGTTCGAAGCATTCGTCCGTGAGGGTCGCCCGCAAGGTTTCCCGAAGGGGTTCGAAGAGCAGATCCCCCGCCTCCGAGACACCGCCTCCTACCACGATGATCTCGGGGTTGAGAAGGTAGACCACGCTCATGAGGCAGAAGCCAAGCCGCCGCGCCACATCGCGCCAGGCCTCGGCGGCCACCGGATCGCCCGCGAGCGCTGCGGCAGCGAGGGTCTCGGGGTCGAGCGGATCCGGGGCGGTGGCACCGCGACGGCGGTAGAGATCGGCGGCCGATTCGACGATCTGGCGGTTGCCGATGTAGCGCTCCAGGGCACCGGTGTTGCCATAGGGACCGGGCACGCCGTCGAGATCGATGCTCATCTGCCCGATTTCGCCAGCAGCGAAATTGGAGCCGCGATAGAGCACTCCGCCGAGGATGAGGCCCCCGCCCACGCCCGTGCCGAGAGTGACGCAGACGGCGTCGCGGCATCCCTTGGCGGCGCCGTAGCTCCACTCGGCGTAGGCCATGCAGTTCGCGTCGTTGTCGATCACGACGGGCAGCCCGATGCGCTCGGCGAGCAAGCCCCGCAGCGGCACCGCCGTCCAACCCCGCACGTTCGTCAGGTTGTAGGTGTAGCCGGTCTCGACATTGACCGCACCAGGCACGCCGACCCCGACGGCAAAGACCTCGGGGTGCGATTCGCGGAGCCCGGCGACCTCTTCGGCTATGCGGTCGATGAGCGCGCCCGGCTCGTCGAAGTCCTGGGTCGGGATCCTGCGGATCGATCCGAGCAGGCTCCCGGCGGCGACCGCGGCCAGCTTGACCGAGGTGCCGCCGAAGTCGATGCCGATCACGGTTGCGTCGTTCATGGAGAAAAATTGAGATTCGCGATGCGGAGCAGCCCCCTCATCGTGAGGTGCGGGTCGATGGACCCGATGGCGGAAAGTTGCCCGCCTATCAAAGCCGCATATCCCCCCGTGGCAACGGTTTTCGGTGGAGTCCCGAGCTCTTCGGAAATGCGCTCGAGGATTTCGATGACGAGCCCGCGGTAGCCGTGGTAGGCGCCCGCCTGCATGGCGTGAACGGTCGACTTGCCAATGGCGGAGGCGGGCCTCTCGATCTCGATCTCCGGAAGCAGCGCCGTCCTTTCGTGCAGGTAGTGGCGCATCGCGTCGAGACCGGGGGCAATGACGCCGCCGAGGTAGGCAGGGCGCGTATCGACGATGTCGAAGGTCACCGCAGTGCCGAAATCGACGACGACAACCGGAGCCTCGAGCGGCTCCGCGGACACGGCGGCGGCGTTGGCGATACGGTCGGCGCCGATCTTCGTCGGGTCGGGAAAGTCGAGCCCGACGCCGAGTTCGATCTCCGGAGACACCTCGACGAGCGGGCGCCCGTCCTGCGCGGCGACCAAGTCCGGCACGCTCCGGGGCACGACCGAGGCGAGAACGACTTTTTCGTAGGACCAGTCGGCGAGGAGCGAGCGAACCGCGTCGCTCCCGAGATCCCGGGTCGGCAGGGAACGGTGGTCCAGAAGCGAATCGCACGTGGCGAGGGCGAACTTCGTGCGGGTGTTGTTGTTGTTGACGAGGAGGTAGGGGGCCGGGCTCGGTTGCATGGGCGGAGCGGAAGACGGGGTGCTTCAGGGCGGCTCGGCGCGCAGCCGATTCTCCCCGACCTCGATCCAGAGCGCCTCGGGTCCGCCGGGAAGCCACCAGCGCAGAGTCGCGGCGGAGCGACCCTCGGCGGAGAGGACGGATCTCTCGCGAAACGGCTCGAAGAAGCGCGACACCGGCTCGCCTGATTCGGTCGTGGCGACCACGGATCCTTCGTCGAGGACAAAATTCTCGCCCGAGGGGGAACGTCCCGCGAGAGTGGTCTCGAAAATCGCGCCGCCGCCCGAGGCCAGGACCGCCACGCTTTCGATCCGCAAGCCATCTTCGCCGGCCGGGTCCGCTGCGGCTTCGGCTTCGGCTTCGCTCTCGGAGGCGGACGGTGCGTCCTTCGAGACCGTGAACGACGACGACGAAGTCGGATCCGTCTGCGCGGCGACCGGAGGATCCGAACCATCCGGGGAAAGCGCGAAGAGCAACAGTCCTGCGACCACCGCGAGGAGCAGCCACACTTCGAAACGTTTCAGGACGACAAGAAAGGCCATGTTCGGGATCAGGGCTGGCGGCGCAGTCCGGGGAAGGGGCGCCGTTCCTCCCCGCCCTCGCGGGACTCTTCGGGCTGAACTCCCCGCAGCGGACCCAGTCCGCCCTCCCTCGGATAGAGCAGGATGCCGTGGCGGTTGAGCTTCGCGGCGAAGCCCTCGAGGTCGCGCTTGAGCGCGGAATCTCCGAGCAGGGCGGGCGCGAGGCCGTCGCCTTTTTCCAGCTTCGTGAAAAGCGAGTTCGCCGCCGCGAGAGTGCTGCGCAGATCGTCGAGCGTGGTGTCGATCTCCT
>SLGN01000711.1 GCA_007123695.1 Verrucomicrobiales bacterium | reverse complement strand
CTGGTGGATCGCCTTCGGCTCGGAGGCCGGGTCGGGATGGGAGCGCTTCCCCGTGCCATCCGCCGGAATGGTGTTCGCCACGGCGCTGCTGGTGTTCGCTCCGGTGCTGCTGCTCGCCATGGTGGCGCTGGCGGCGAGCGTTTCTGCGGCGAGGGTTCGGGATTGCTCCAAGTCCATCCTCGCGAACACGAACGAGACGCTGGCCGGAGCCTTCCGGGAAGGGGTGGTCCGCGTGGAAAGCAACGACTCGCTGCGCGACGCGGTGGGAGTGCTCCTGAGGGAGGCCGGTCCGGCAGCCCCTAGGGCGGACGGGTAAGGCCGACTGCCGCGGGGCGTGGCGGAAGATCGTGGGCATTCGGGAAAAAATTTCGATTTCGCCGGAAAAAGGGAGCGACGCGTCCTTCCAGAGGGTGGGGGCGAAGCCCCGATTTCGATTTCGATGCCGATTTCGATTCACGATTGCAAGACATACCCCATCAGATCCCATGAAGTTTCGAGTCCGTTCCTGTTCGTTCTATTCTCTGCTCATTCTCTTCGCCGTCGTGTCTCCGCTCGGGGCGCAGGCTGCGCCGCGCGTGCTGGTCGAGCTCGGCGAACGGGCCGCGGAAGCCCTCGCCAAGCGCGGCATCGGACGCACGGCGAAGAAGATCGACCCCGGCGCTCTCGTGCGCGGCGGCTCGACGGTCCGCCCCCCGGCTCCGCTCTCCGCCGGCAGCAGCCGGACCGGCGCCGTGACGGGGCTCGAAGCCAAGCTGCCGGGCCTCGGCGAGGCGGCGGCCCGTCGCTTTCCCGATCCTCGGGATCTCGCCCGTCTCGAGGCCCTGCCCGCCGACCAGGCCCGCGCCGTGGTGGTCTATGCGGGGCGCGCGACCGATCCGAAGGCGGCCTCGACCCTGCTGCGTTCCGTCGAGGAAAGCGGCGGCCGCATCCTCGAGAAGCTGACCCCCGGAAAGATCGTCGCCGGAGGGCTGAGCACTTCGATGGTCGTCGCCGCCGCGAAGCTGTCCGACGCAGCGGCGGAGTCTCCGGAGAAGCTCGTCGAAACCATCGGCGAGTCCCTCGCCCCCGTCTCCCGCGGCACCGCCGTAGGGATCGGCGGCGGCCTTCTCCTGCTGGCTGCGTCCCTCGCCCTGCGCTGGCTGCCCCGGCGGCGGCGGGTGGGGGAGTCCGGCGCCGCGTGAGCGCGACGCAGGGTTTCCGAAGGGTTCCGGCGGCGCCGGTTCCCGCCATCGCGAATCCCGCCATCGCAAGAGGACTGCAGTCCCATCGAAGCGGCAGAGACTCCAAACCTCCGCGCGGTATTGCGAAGAGGAGTTTCCGGCCGGATCCTACACGATCATGTCGCAGCACCCAGAAGAATCGTCGGGCCTTCGGGATCCGCTTCGTGCCACCCTTGAAAACTTGGTGATGCCGGTCTTCGAAGAGTTCGCCTGCTGGGATCAGGACGGTCCGATGAAGGCCGAGACTTTTGATGAAGACGGCCAGTTGAGCCTTTGCGGCATGCTGGATGGCGACCATCTGGTCTGCGTGATTCCGCTGCCCATCGATCATCAACGGACCATTCTGCGGTTCGAACTTGAAATGGGCGGATTCCTGGAAGATTTCGAGGAACGGGCGTTTCTCGGGGAGCGCGCGCTTCTCGGGCAGCGTGCGCTTCTCCTTGGAGCCCTGCTCGACGACAGCCTGTATCATGTGCGCTGGGGGCTCAATTCACCAATCCACGGCAAGATTCGGATCGCCTGCGATTTCACGGTCCGGTCGGATGACCGGCCCCTCGTCTTTCAGCGGACCGCGCAAATGATGGGCCTGGGCAACTTTCTCGAGTGGTATTTTGCCCTTCACCTGCCGGAGCGGTTGAGCTTTCGGGATCTTGCCGCCCTGCAAAACGCCTGGGAAGACCACGCAGGAGTGGATTTGGGAGTCGTCTTGGACCGGGCATTGGAGGCGCCGCCGCTTGAGCGGCCGGTGGAGAACCTGCTTCGCATCGCGCAGGGGCTCGGGCGTTGGAAAGATGTGCTGCGGCTCTTAGCAGAGCATCCCGATCAGCGCTTGGCCGCAGAGCGGACTCGTTTGAAGATTGCCGCCCATCGGATGCTGGGGCAGTGGATCCCGGCCATCGAGACTGCGGAAGCAGCCGGATTGCACGAAGACTGCGATGCCGAGAAGGAGCTCAGGGACCCGAACCACATGCTCGCGCTGATCGAGTCCGGTCGCGAGATCGAAGCGCTTCGCCTTCTCGGCGCGGCTTCGGAAGGCGATTTTGGCGGCTACGACTGGCTTCGGGCCCTGGCTTTGAGGCGGGCTGGATTCAAGGAGAGCGCGGAGGAAGCCTTCGAGCGCTATCGAAAGGCCTATCCCGGCGACCTTTTCGCGCTGGGTTGGTATGATCTATAGCCGCCCAAGTTCCGAGGGGCGATCCGTTCCCGCTGAGTCGGTGACGGTTCGACGATATACAGGTGTCGATCACGCCCCTTCCGTGTTCCAACACCCGCGACGAGTTCCTCTACGTCGTGGGCAATCCCTATCATGGGAAGGAGGCGACCGCCCTTTGCAGGAAACGATGGGCATCGAGCAGGTGTTCAGCCATTTCAAGAAACGCGGGTGCGATCTCGAGACCACCCACATGACAGATGCGTCGAAGATCCAAAAGCTGTTCGCAGTGACAACGCTGGCCTTCTTGGTGAGCTATGGCTGGGGGTGTCAGATGAAGCATGAAGCCCCGCTCAATGCCGCCCAAAAAGGACTCAGTCGGCGGGTTCATTGAAATCCTGGAGCAGCTCCAGGAGCGCGTCGATCTGGTCGGAATCTTGGAAGACACCGTCGATCCCGGCGCTGTCGATGGTGTTGAAGCAAGGTCGTGCTGCAGCACGCCTGCGCCGACGCCGGGATCCTCGCGGCGGTGCTGGTTGGCTGAGGCTCCGGCCGGGGGCAGGCGAGGCGAGGCGAGGCAGGCGAGGCAGGCGAGGCAGGCGAGGCAGGCGAGGCAGGCGAGGCAGGCGAG
>SLGN01000044.1 GCA_007123695.1 Verrucomicrobiales bacterium | reverse complement strand
GTCCTTTCGTCGGGGGCGATCGAATCGTCGGCCAAGCCAGGCCCTTCCAGAGAGCCGTCGAGGGCGACCTCGAAGCAACGCAGCCAGGGGAACTCCT
This sequence comes from Verrucomicrobiales bacterium, assembly GCA_007123695.1. GTDB lineage: Bacteria > Verrucomicrobiota > Verrucomicrobiia > Verrucomicrobiales > DEV007 > Arctic95D-9. The sequence continues at coordinate 2,908 of SLGN01000044.1, read as the reverse complement.
CGCCGGCGAGGGTAAGGGCACGCATCAAAAGAGCGCGATGGCCGCCGTTCCCCATGAGCGTCATGAGATGGGTCCGCATCCTCTCCGGAACGGCGAAGGCCGCAGACGCTCCTGAATCGGCAGACCGCCTCCCCTCGAACGCGACGAGGCGTGCCGCGAAATCCCGCATCTGTGGAGTCGCTCGATTCATTCAGTGGGAAGCATTCAGAGGCCGTCCGCGATGCGGAGGTTGCCGGTGTGGGGTTGATCGAGACGAATGAGCCCGACTGCCGCGTTTCGTCATCTTCTTGATTGCTGAATCCTCGTTCCCGCGCGGTCGAAATCTTAACTCACTTTGATCGTCTTCGTCGTCGTAAAGACTCTAGGAGCGCAGAGGCGATGCCACAAGTCAATTACTGCTGCAAATTTTCAGCTTCGCCCTTTCCGCGGGCCTCCAGCGCAAAAACTGCAGAGGTGCTACCCATGAATGCCCCATCCCCGCAACACAGCATCTGGGATGCTGCGCAACACGGTGAAGGGGCCTTCTTGGTTGCGGCTCCGGCCCTCCTGATCCCTCCGCACCGCGATCAAATCGCGGCGCCGAAGAACCGGAATGGGCCTGAATTGCAGATCAGCGGCGGCCGCCGTAGTAGTTGCGGCTGCCGTAGTTGCGGCTGCCGTAGCTGCTGCGTCCGCCGTAGCTGCGATTGCGGGAAGCGCGGTTTTTTGAAATCTCGGACCCGGCGACGGCTCCTACTGCTCCGCCTACGAGGGCGCCTCCGGTACCTCCGGTGATCAGCGCACCCGTACCGGCGCCAATGGCTCCTCCGGTGACAGCGCCGCGTTCGCCCGGTGTACACGAACTCATCCCGAAGGCGGTGAAAATGCCGGCAGCGATGATGCCTAGTTTGATAGTGTTTTTCATGGTGTGGTTTCTTTCTGTTTCGAATATTTTCCAGATTCTCCTGGGTCAGGACGCAGTTCAGGAAGGCGAATGCGAAAGCGGAGATTCTGGTTCGGTATAATAATCGGCATCCCCATGATCTCCATGGGGTAATACCCTGCCTCCCCATGGGAGAGCAACGGCTGCTTTCCAGAACGGAGGTCGCACGCCTCCCTCGTAGATGCGCGCCCGCCGAGGTGCTGAGGAGGGGCACTCTGTGGACCGTATGCAGCCGCCCGAGTAGGACCCCCGGAGTCCCGCCGTCTTCTCCGGTGCAAACGCTCCGGAGGGCGTGCCCCCCGTGATCGATTCGCTGAAAATTTATAGGGTTTCTCCCCATGGAGGAGCTGCCGCGCCTGCCATAGCATTTCAACAATGAAAGCGACATTCTCACCATCCACTACCAATTCTGCAATGAACATCAGACTTGCGCACCCTCGAGTCCCATTCCTGATCGCCGGTGCCTTCCTTCTCCTAGCTCCGGTCGCCATCGCGACCGAGACGGGATTGAACTCTGCCGACACTGAATTTATCCAAGAAGAGGCCGCCTCCGCCGTCGCCATGGTCAGGATCGCTAGCCTCGGAGTGAAGAAATCCGGACGCGCGGACATCAGGACCCACGCTGGGGCGATCATTGCCGACCGCACCCAAGGCATCGCCGAAATCGCCAAACTCGCCGGGAGAAAAGGCGTCGGGCTGACTGCGGAAATCGATGCAAACCACGCGAACAACTACCAAACCCTCAGGGGCATGAGCGGGCCGCGATTCGACAAGAACTTCCTCTCCGCGATCGTCAACGGCCACACGGAATGCATCCGGAACTTTGAGGAGGCTGCCGAGCGCGCTGTCGACGAAGAGGTGAGGTCGTGGGCTGCCAAAACGCTCCCCTCCCTGCGTGCCCATCTTGAAAGAGCGGAGGCACTGAGCTCCAAGAACGAAGTGAAAACAAGCGCACCCTCCAGCGAAAAGTCCACCGCAAGGCCCGCCAACTAACTCATCCGTCAAAAATCAAGTAATCCTAACCAATAATTCCCATGTCCAAAAAATCTGCATTCTGCATCGCAACAACGCGCGTTCAGGCCAATCATATCATCGATCTGCTCAAAGACGCGCACTTCTCAAACCGTGAGATCTCCGCGCTCTTCTCCGACAAGGAGTCCGGGCAGGATTTCGCTCACGAAAAGCACACCAAGGCACCGGAAGGCACCCTTGCCGGCGTCGGAACGGGCGGCATCATCGGAGGCGCCCTCGGCTGGATCGCCGGGATCGGCGCGCTCGCCATTCCCGGTCTCGGACCCTTCATTGCCGCAGGCCCCATCATCGCTGCCCTGAGCGGTGCCGCGATCGGCGCCACGGTGGGTGGGATCACGGGAACCCTTATCGGCTTGGGCATCCCGGAACTCGAAGCCAAACGCTACGAAAGCAACCTGCAGCAAGGGAACATCCTGATCTCGGTCCACACAGAAAGCTCCGACGAAATCGAAATCGCCAAGGAGATCTTCGATTACGCCGGAGCGGAAGACATCTGCACGGCCCCTGCTTCCTCCGCCCCCCAACCGTCCAAAGAACAAAAAGACGCCGAATGCTGCGTTCCAGGCCGGGCCTGCTCCATCGAGATAGCGGAAACCCGCGACGTCATCATACCACGCTAACACCACAAAAGGACTCCGTGACCCTCGGTCACTGGAATCCCATCATAACGCCAAAACCACGAACGACCTATGAAATCGATTGAAACACGATTCCTCGCCGACCTTGCAGACATCTACGATGCAGAAATGCGCCTAGCCAAAGCCTTGCCCGGCTTGGCGAATGCAGCCACCTGCAAACACCTGCAAGCGGCCATTCGGGCACATTTGGACGAAACCAAGTGCCACCTAACAAGGCTCGAGGAGATCTACGCCGACTTTGACCTCAAGGCGAAAGGAGAAGCACGCGAACCCGACAGATCCCCCCTCAACAAGACCGAAGAATACTCGGTCGGCG
>SLGN01000084.1 GCA_007123695.1 Verrucomicrobiales bacterium | reverse complement strand
GCCCGCCGCGCCCGCTACGTCGAGATCATCAACCAGCAGATCGAACGCCTCGCCCGCTACGAATCGGTCGACGGCGGCTGGGGCTACTACGACTTCCGCGTCGGCACGGCGAAGCCCTCCTCCAGCTCGATCAGCTTCACCTCGGCCACCTGCCTCGTCGCCTTCCGCGAAGTTTCGGAAATCGAGGGCGTCGAGCTGCCCCGGCGCCTCGTCGATCGCGCCCTCGCCTCGATCCAGCGCCAGCGCAAGGCCGACCACAGCTACCTCTACGGCGAATATCTAGACAAGCGCCCCCTCTACGGCATCAACCGCCCCGCCGGCAGCCTCGGCCGCAGCCAGGCCTGCAACCTCGCCCTGAGGCTCTGGGGCGACGAGACCCTCGACGACGCCGTCGTCGAGGAATGGCTCGTGCGCCTGCGCGACCGCAACGGCTGGCTCGACATCGGGCGCAAACGCCCCATTCCCCACGAGGCCTGGTTCCAGGTCGCGGGCTACTTCTACTACTACGGCCACTACTACGCGGCCCGCTGCGTCGATCTGCTGCCCGAGTCGCGGCGCCCCGAATACCGCCGGCTCGTCGCCGAGCTGATCCTGCCGCTGCAGGAAAAGGACGGCTCGTGGTGGGACTTCCCCTTCTACTCCTACCACCAGCCCTACGGCACCGCCTTCGCCGTCTCGACTCTGGCGCGCTGCCGCTAGCCCGCATTTCTAATGCCGCTTCGTCGCGAGACGCCGCGAGGACGCGTCCTCGCGAGGCGCGGCCCGGATTTTCCGCCGGGCTGTATGAGAACATACTGTCCAAGGGAAATCCGGGGTGGAACGAAGCGAGGTCGGGCCGCAGCAAGTCGCAGCAGGAGGGGCATGAGAAATTCGGGCTAGCCCGAATCCCGCTCCGACGGGCGGTTGACAGCTTCCCGCCGAAGCGGCAGCATCGGGGGATGACCCCGTCCTCCGCCCCGCCGCTCCCCGTCCTTCTTTTCGCCCTCCTCGCCGCTGCGGCGCCGCTTCGCGCCGCCGATAGCTGGCCCGACTATCGCGGCCCCCACCAGAACGGCCACTGAAGATCTCCTCATCCTCAACTTCGACGGTGCCGACCTTCAGTATCTCGTCGGCCTCGACAAAACGACCGGCGAGACCGTGTGGAGGACGGATCGCTCGGTCGAGTGGAACGACGAGGACCACGAAAACCCGGCGGTGCGGTAGGGCGACTGGCGCAAGGCGCACACCACGCCCCTGATCGCCACCATCGACGGGCGCCCGGTGATGTGCAGCGCCGGGGCCAAGGCCGCCTACGGCTACGATCCCCGCACCGGCGAGGAACTCGGGCGGGTCGAGCATCCCGCCTGCTCCGCGTCGGCCCGCCCTGTCCACCACGACGGCAGCTTCATCGTCGTGACCGGCTTCAGCCGGGGCGCCGAGATGATTTCCGTCCGGGCCGTAGGCAGCGGCGTCGTCACCGACACCCACGTCGAGTGGCGGATCGACCGGGCCTTTCCGAAATACTCGTCCCCATCGTCGTCGATGGTCTCGTCTACTTCGCCACGGACGACACTTTCGTCGTCTGCCTCGAGGCGAAGACCGGAGAAGAGGTCTGGCGCGCCCCCGGCTTCATGGCCTCGTCGGCAGTGGCGGGGAAGGCCATGTTTCTGCGGACGCGCTACCATCTCTACCGGGTGGAGGGGAGTAGAGACGGGTCGCTTGGAGCGCTCGCGCCCTCACTCCACGTCCGTCGCGCAGCGGAACCCGGTGTGGTTCGACGGCGACTCGACGTCGATCTGGCTGCGCGAACCCGGCTGGTAGCCTTTGCACCAGACGTCGGAGCAGAGGAAGGAGCCGCCCTTGGTGACGTGGGTGACGATTTCCATGCCGGCTTGCCGCGCCTCGTCGAACGCGGGGCCGGTGGAATTCGGGACCGTGGCGGAGGGCAGTCCGTAGGCCCGCGGATGGTAGAGGTCGGCGACGATTTCCCAGACGTTGCCGGCCATGTCGTAGAGGCCGTAGCCGTTCGGAGGAAAGCTCTTCACCGGCGCGGTGGCGAAGAAGCCGTCGGCCTCGGTGTTGCGGTGCGGCCATTCGCCCTGCCAGATGTTGGCCATCCAGACGGTTTCGCCTTGCGGGAACATCTCGGTGCCCCAGGCGTAGGGCTGTTGATCGAGCCCGCCGCGGGCGGCCTTTTCCCATTCGGCCTCGGTCGGGAGCCGTTTGCCCGCCCACTCCGCGTAGGCGGCGGCGTCTTCGGGAGTGACGTTGACGACGGGATGGTCCTCGAGGCCCTCGAGGCTGGTGCCGGGACCTCCGGGCGTGCGCCAGGAGGCGGAGGGAACGATGTCCCACCACTGGGAAAGGTCCTCCGGATCGTCGAGGCCCCCTTGCGGGATGGCGAAGATCATCGAACCGGCGAGAGGCTCGATCTCGACGGCGCCCTCGAGTTCCTCCATCGCGGCGCGGATCCGGTCGCGCTGCTCTCCGGTGGCGTTTGCCGCCATCAGTTCGAGCCGGGCGAGATTCCGCCGGACGTCTTCCTCCAGCTCAGCGACGCGCTCGGCGGAGAGGGGCCGCTCGGCGAACGTCACGTAGCCGGTGGCTTCGACGAACTCGGCGAACTGCCGGTTCGTGACTTCGGTCTCGTCGATCCAGAAGGCATCGACGTGGACCTCGTGGATGGGATAGGCCGATTCGTGCGAGGCGGAGTCGCCCCCCATTTCCCCGGCATCGCCGCCGCGCCGATACGGCCCGCCGGGGATCAGCACCATGCCCTCTTGCGCCAACGAAGCCTCCGCGACGGACGACGGCGGAGGGGGCGTCTCGCCGGAGCATGCGGCGAGGAGGAGAAGCGGGAGCGAGAGAAGCCGGAAGCGCGGGATCATCGGGAGGGGGGATTCGGTATCGCAAAAAGCGCCATGCAGAGAAGCGGCGCAAGCGGGAAAGGGAGAGCGAAGTGGACAGGTGGACGGGGTCAGCGCGGGAGAAGGTTTGACTCCACCCCTCCACAGTAGTTAAATGACAGAAAG
>SLGN01000130.1 GCA_007123695.1 Verrucomicrobiales bacterium | reverse complement strand
TGAGATGCGGGAGTGGGGGCGGGGGGCAAGGAATTTGGCGAGGTTTTGCCGGGGGACTGAACTGAATCCCATGAGAGGTCTGGTTGCATCACCGAACCCGGCCTTTGGGCCATTTCAGGCTCGATCCGGCCTCCAAGGCCCCGAGACGGCTCCCGGAGAAGCGGGTTCAGCGGCTGGTGGCGCCCGGCGCGGACATCCGATCCCCATTCCGCCCTTGCCCCGCCGAGAGACTGCCCCTATAAGGATTCCCTCCGCATCCCGCCCCGTCGAACCCTGCGCGCCCTTCAGCCCGCATCGATCCCGACCATGCCCGACCCGAACCTCTCCTCTTTCCTCTGGTCCGTCGCCGACCTGCTGCGCGGCGACTACAAGCAGTCCGACTACGGCAAGGTCATCCTGCCCTTCACCGTGCTGCGCCGCCTCGACTGTGTGCTGGAGCCGACCAAGGCCGCCGTCCTCGCCGAAAAGGCCAAGCGCGAGGCCGCCGGGCTGAATCCCGAGCCCTTCCTTCTGAAAAAATCGGGCCAGCTCTTCTACAACGACTCGCCCCTCGACCTGCGGAGGCTGATGGGCGACCAGGACCACATCGGGGAAAACCTCCGGGCCTACCTGCGGGGCTTCTCGCCGGCGGTGCGCGACATCTTCGACAGCTTCGACTTTCACGCCCAGATCGACCGCCTCGACAAGGCGGGGCTGCTCTACCTGGTGGCCGAGAAGTTCGCCGCCATCGACCTCCACCCCGAAGCCGTCAGCAACGCCCAGATGGGCGCGGTCTTCGAAGAGCTGATCCGCAAGTTCGCCGAGCTCTCGAACGAGACCGCCGGAGAGCACTTCACCCCGCGCGAGGTCATTCGCCTGATGGTGAACCTGCTTTTCATCGAGGACGACGAAGCCCTCACCAAGCCCGGTGTGGTGCGCTCGATCTACGACCCCACCGCCGGCACCGGGGGCATGCTCAGCGTCGCCGGCGAGCACCTCGCCGAGATCAATCCCGGGGCCCGCCTCGTGATGCACGGCCAGGAGCTGAACCCCGAGTCCTACGCCATCTGCAAGGCCGACATGCTCATCAAGGGGCAGGACATCGCCAACATCGTCTTCGGCAACACCCTCTCCGCCGACGGGATGCCGGGGAAGCGCTTCGACTACATGCTCTCCAATCCCCCCTTCGGCGTGGAGTGGAAGAAGATTCAATCCGAAATCAACAAAGAGCACCGCGAGCGGGGCTACGACGGGCGCTTCGGCCCCGGCCTGCCGCGGGTCAGCGACGGATCGCTGCTCTTCCTGCTGCACCTCGTCTCGAAGATGCGCCCCGCCGCCGAGGGCGGCTGCCGCTTCGGCATCGTCCTGAACGGATCGCCCCTCTTCACCGGCGGAGCCGGGTCGGGCGAGAGCGAGATCCGCCGCCACATGCTGGAGAACGACCTCGTCGAGGCCATCATCGGCCTGCCCACCGACATGTTCTACAACACCGGCATCAGCACCTACGTCTGGATCGTCAGCAACCGCAAGCCCGCCGCGCGCAAGGGCAAGGTCCAGCTCATCGACGCGAGCGGCTTCTGGCAGAAGATGCGCAAGAGCCTCGGCAGCAAGCGCAAGGAGCTCGGCCCCGGCCACATCGAGGACATCACCCGCCTCTTCGGCGAGTTCCGCGAGGAGACCCGCGAGGGCCTGTCTGCCGACCAGGCAGGCGTGCCCATCAGCCGCATCTTCCCCAACGAGGCCTTCGGCTACCGCACCATCACCGTCGAGCGCCCTCTGCGCGACGAGGCCGGCGAGATCGTGGTGGGGCAGCGGGGCAAGGCCAAGGGCAAGCCGATGCCCGACAGCAGCCTGCGCGACACCGAGAACGTGCCGCTCTCCGAGGACGTCGAGGAGTATTTCAAACGCGAGGTCCTGCCTCATGCGCCGGACCTGCCCGCCGCACGGCCGCGTTCGGGTCAGTATTGCGTCTATGTTTTGGAGTGCGCCGATGGCTCTTTCTACAAAGGGCAAACAAGTGACTTTCCCAATCGGCTAAAGGAGCACGAAAGCGGCAAAGTCAGTTGGACGGCGAAACACCTGCCCGTGGCGCCCGTTCATTGGGAAGTGGTCGACACCCGGGAGAAAGCCGTGGCGCGGGAGAAGTTTCTCAAAAGTGGCAAGGGGCGTGAGTGGCTGAAGAAACAATACGAGACCAAACGGCTGAAAGCCTTCGAACGGCAGGCGGGTGCGTGGATCGACCACGAGAAGACCAAGGTCGGCTACGAGATCCCCTTCAACCGACACTTCTACGTCTTCAAGCCGCCGCGCCCGCTGGAGGCGATCGACGCCGAGCTGAAGGAGTGCACGGGGCGGATTCTCACCATGATCGAGGGGCTGTCGCAGTGAGCACGGAACTCGCCATCTCCAAAGATCTCCTCGCCGAGATCAAGAGCCGCGTCCGCCAGGCGCAGCAGCGGGCCGCCCTCTCCGCCAATGCCGAGATGATCCGCCTCTACTGGGACATCGGCCGCATCATCGCCGCCCGTCAGCAGGAGGAAGGCTGGGGCGCCAGCGTCATCCCCCGGCTATCTGCGGCGTTGAAGAACGAGCTGCCCGAGGAGAAGGGGTTTTCCCCGACGAATTTGAAGCGGATGACGCAGTTCCTTTCGGAGTATCCACGGATTTTCCCAAAAGGGGCACAGGCTGTGCCCCTTTTGTCGGCTGGACCGCCTGTTCAGGTTGAAACAGGAATTGGGGCACAGCTTGTGCCCCAATTCGACAGCCCGTCAGGACCCGATGGCCTGGCTCTAGCGGCCATCACCCAACTGAGCTGGGGCCACAATGTCGTCCTGATTCAGAAGGTGAAGCACCTCGCCACGCGGGTCTGGTACGCCCGACAGGCTCTAGAGCAAGGCTGGAGCCGGGCCGACCTGACGGTGCAGATCAAGACCCGCGCCCACGAGCGCCAGGGCACCGCCGTCACGAACTTTTCCCATACTCTGCTGGCCGTACACGCCAGCCTCGCCCAAGGCCTGCTCAAAGACCCTTAC
>SLGN01000606.1 GCA_007123695.1 Verrucomicrobiales bacterium | reverse complement strand
TTCGAAGCGCTCGGCGAACTCCAGCAGATGGCTCCATTTCTCCTCCGCCTCGGTGTAGATCCGGAGCTGGCTGCGCCCGCCCGCGATCGCCGCGATCTGCGGGATGTCTGCGAAGCGCAGCACGTTGAGCAGCTCGGGACCGTCGGGCTGGTGGCGTGCGGGCGGATCGTGCAGGTCGAGGCGGTGGATTCCCTCTTCGAAGAGCGAGGCGTAGAGGGCGTTTCCGGCCATGGTGCCCGAGGCCTGGATCCAAAGCTGCGGTCGTTCCGCGCCGTCGATGCTCCGCAGGGCCTGGATGCCGCGGCGGACGTCCCAGATGCGCATGCCGTCGAGAGTCTGGCCGAGCAGGGCGAAGCGGCGACGGATGTGGGTGCGCTCCTTCTCGTCGGTGGTCCACGCGGTGGGGCCGACGCCGCGCGGGGGCAGGTAGAGCATGCCCCATTTGCGGTTCGCGAGCATCGACGCCTCGGCCTCGTAGGCGGCTGCATCGCCCTCGGGCAGCTCGGCGCCGTCGAAGACCTCGGGGAAGGCGCCCCCGTAGGTGGCGAGCAGCGAGGTCCAACCCTCGTCGTCGAGCACATTCAGCACCACCAGCTCGAGGTCCCCTGGCTCGGTGCCCGCCGGATGGGCGAAGTAGAGGGGCAGTGGCACGCCCGGCTGGCTCTCGAAGGTCCATTTCGAGAGGCGGATGCCGTCCTTTTCGCCCGCCGGACCCGGGGCGAGGCCGAGTTCGTCCTCTCCCGAGGGCCAGCCGCGGAAGACCCGCGAGTTCAGGCGCGACAGGATCAGGCCCTTTTCCGCCTCCCAGTCGGCGGGGGACTCGGGCAGCGACGGCGACTCGTCGACGCGCCTGGTGAAGTATTCGTCGATGAAGGTGTTGCGCTCGTTCCCCGGAATCTCCCCGAGGACCTTCAGCTCGGCCGTCTCGAAGATCTTCGGGGCGGTGGCGTCGGCGATCTCGTCGGCGAGATCGATCCCCTTGAAATGCCGCTCGAACCAATGGAAGGCCGGGACGCGCAGGGGCTGGGTGTCCTTGTGCGGTCCCTCGTAGAAGGCGAGCCCGAGTTTTTCGGGCGCCCCCATGGCCTCGTAGACGCTGCGGGTCTTGCGGTAGACATCGACGACGCCCTCGAGCGGAAAGATGCGGTCCTTGTCCGTGTTCAGGATCATGAGCGGGCGCGGAGCGATCAGCGCGGTCACGAGCGCGAAATCCCATCGGTAGGTGTTGACCATGAACATGCAGTCGCAATGCCCCTCGACGACGCCGTCGACGACGTGGTTGTGCATCGAGGTGATTCCGGCGACGGGCGCGGCGACCTGGATGCGCTCGTCGAGGGCGGCGATCCAGAGGGTGTAGGCGCCCCCGCCGGAGCGGCCCGTGACGCCGAAGCGCGTCTTGTCCACCTCGGGCCGGGTCTCCAGGTAGTCGAGGGCGCGGATCCCGTTCCAGGCCTCGACTCCGGCGGGGGTGTAGCCGCGCGAGTTCCACCACCAGCGCCCCAGGTTGTGGGTGCCGTGGTGCTTGCCCTCGATCTCGCCGAGCTGCAGGGTGTCGATGGTGAGGCAAGTGTAGCCGTTTTTCGCGAACCAGGTGCCGTGGTGCTGGTAGGTGGTCTTGTTTCCGTAGCTGACGCCGTCGATCTTGGCGCCGCCGTGGCCGCAGACGTAGAGGATGGTGGGCAGGGGACCGTCCTGCTGTTCGGGCCGGTAGAAGTTCGCCGTCACGTAGAGGCCGGGACGGGATTGGAAGACGATGTTCTCCACGGCGACGCCGTCGCGCGTGGTCTCGCCGGTGACCTTGGCCTTCAGGTCCGAGCGGGCCGGCAGGGGCTGCAAACCGAGCATTTCGAAAAGCTGGCGTCGCAGGTCGGCCTGGGTCCGCGTCCAGTCCTCGGTCCGCTCCACGAGAGACGCGGTGCGGGCGGCGACGCGGCGGGTTTCGCGCTCGAAATACGCCGAGAGCAGTTCGTCGCCGACCGTCGGCTCGGTAGGAATGGAGGCGAAGTCGGCGGCCCCGGCGGAAAGGGCCAGGACGGGAGCGAGGCAGAAGATCGGGAATCGGAGTCTCATGCCTCCGAGAATAGCGGTGCGACCGCCGGAGAGGCAAGGGAAAACGAAAATGTCCTCATGGTCGAGGAGTTCTTGAACAAAGCAGAGGGATCGGAGGCGTTTTGGGCATGATCGCAGCGACGGGGCCCGCAGGGCCGAGGGGCCGGGCGGAGGCCCCGAGCCAAAAACGCCGAGGGATCGGGACGCTCCGGTTCTTCCAGCTTTTCGAGGACTCTCGGCACTTTTCCGCCCGAGCCGGGCCTCCGAAGGGGGGCCGGGCCGGTCCGGAACGGAGCCTTCGCGCCCTCGCGGAAGGCGATATCAACAAGGGCCTCTCGACGGGCTGCCCGGGTCTCGCCGGGACCGGATATGCGCACTTTCTTCGCGAAAATCCTTGCCGCGACGGGAAAAATCCGCAAAACTGGAGCATTGGGTACAGGCGGATAGCAATCCGCGAGATGCCACGAATAAAGACTGTTCGGCCAAGAAAGATGAAAGTAAAAGCTCTGCGGAATACTGCACTACTTGCGGTCATCGGCTGGATTCTCCTGCTAGTCATATCGACAGCAGTTTTTCCGTACATAAAGGTTATGCACGATAACAGCACAATCGTTGAATTGGCGATTGGTGAGGGCCTTCTGATGCTAAGATACGACGTCGTCTATGACGATGAGGTGAGATCATTGGCGAATACAACTTTCTTGGGCGCATCCGGCTATGGTCCTCCAACATTCTCGAAATTCGTGGAACAGTGGAAAATGTATCTCGGTTTGGATTGCGCGATTCGATGGCCGGACCAACACAAAACGGGAAGATACTATGGAGTTTCGCTCTGGCTAATCGCAGCAGTAATCGCTCTTCTCACATTCACGACTCGACAACTTCGGGAACTGTCGGCGAGCAGGCGGGGAAGCGCCGAACACGGCGAGGGTGGCAAGGCTTCGCCTGCCACCTCTTAATCGTT
>SLGN01000317.1 GCA_007123695.1 Verrucomicrobiales bacterium | reverse complement strand
TACTTCGGCGACCGGGACATCAGCGCCGACTACTTCGGCCTGTTTTCCGAGGGCGTGCAGGACCGTCTCGACCCGGACGGAAACGGCTTCGTCGCCATGATGTCGCACGGCTGCAGCGGCGACATCTGGCGGCACGACTACGAGAAGAGCCCGCAGCGCGGCAAGGACGGACCCACCATCGAGGAATATTCCGCCGACATGGTCGAGCTCGCCCTCGATGCCATCGCGGGGATCGAATACGAACGTCCCGAATCCATCGCCATGTCCGAGACGCGCCTCCCCCTCTCCTACCGCGTGCCCGACCGCCAGCGCCTCGAGTGGGCCGAGAGGATGCTCTCCGAAATGGGCGACGCGCTGCCGCAGAACCAGCCCGAAGTCTATGCCCGCGAGCAAGTCATCCTCCACGAAAAGCAGACGACCGAAGTCGTCGTGCAGGGCCTGCGCCTCGGCGACCGGATCGGCATCGCCACCACGCCGAACGAGACCTACGCCATCACCGGGCTCAAGATCAAGTCCGCCAGCCCCCTTCCCCACACCATGGTCATCGAGCTGGCCAACGGCGGCGACGGCTACATCCCGCCTCCCGAGCAGCATCTCCTCGGCGGCTACAACACCTGGCCGGCGCGATCGGCGGGCCTCGAGGTCCTCGCCGAGCCGAAGATCGCCGAGGCGGCGATGCAAATGCTGGAGACCGTCAGCAAAAAGCCCCGCACCGACCGCCGCCCCGAGCCGGGACCGGCCGTCCTCGCCGCCCTCGACCTGAAGCCGAGGGCCTACTGGCGGCTCGACGAGTTCGCCGGGCCGCGTGCCGTCGATTCGTCGCCGCACGGACTCGACGCCATCTACGAGCCGCGCGTCCTCTTCGCCCTGCCCGGGCCCAACGACGCCGCCTTCGCCGAGGGCGGGATCAACCGCAGCGTCCACCTCGCCGGCGACCGCATCAGCGCGCGGATTCCCGGACTCACCAAGCGGAGCTACTCCGTCTCCCTCTGGTTCTGGAGCGGCAGCTCCGACGCGGCCCTGGAGGGCGGAGCCGAGTGGATCTTCTCGCGGGGCGATCCCTACGGCACCGACAAGATCGGCGACCATGTCGGCATCAGCCTCGTCGAGGGGACGAGGCGCCTCGTCTACTCGGGCCGCGGTTGGTCCAAGTGGCCCGGCGAGCAGCCCGTGGAGCGGTGGAAATGGCACCACCTCGCCGTGATCCGCACCGGCGACAGCGTCTACGCCTATCTCGACGGCAAGCGGGATTCCGGCTTCAACATCGAGCTGAAAAAGGCGAAGGAGCCCGAGCCCTCGCTTCCCGACACCTTCTTCTTCGGCGGCAGTTGCACCGGCGAAGAGAACTTCGAAGGCCGGATCGACGAGATCGCCGTATTCGACCGGGTTCTCGGCGACGAAGACATCCGCAGCCTCCACGCTCTCGGCGCCGAGCCCTGAATCGGGGCCGCACCCGCCCGGCGGCGGCGTCGAAAAACGGGAGCGGGGCCTACCCCAGCCTCTGCCCCGCGTGCAAGCCCGCCCCGCGCAGGAATTCGGACGCAGCGAGCCGCTTCCTACCCTCGAGCTGCACCTCGCCGAGGATTTCGACGGCACCGTCGCCGCACTGCACGACAAAGCCTGGGCCCGTCTCCAGCACCGTGCCCGGCGCCGCGCCCCCGCCCGTCACCGTTCGCAGGCGCGGGTGGATCTTGAGCTTGCGCCGCTCCCCTCCGAGCACCACCCCCGTCGACGTTCCCGGCCAAGGATCGTAGGCGCGCACGAGCCGTTCGATGCGTTCCGCCGGGGCGCTCCAGTCGATCTCGCCGTCCTCCCGCGACAGCTTGCCGGTGTGCGTCGCGAGCGCCTCATCCTGCGGCGTCCCCTCCGGCCGCCCCTTGCGGAAAAGCTCCATGCCCGCCGCCATCGCTTCGGGAGCGAGCTCCGCGAGACGGTCGTGCAGGCTGCCGCCCGTCTCCTCGGGGCCGACCACGAGGGATCGCGTCAGAATCACCGGACCAGCGTCGAGGCGCGGCACCACGTGCATCAGCGAGATGCCCGACTCGGCGTCGCCCTCGCGGATCGCCGCCTGGATCGGCGACGCCCCGCGATGCCTCGGCAGCAGGGACGCGTGCAGGTTCACGCACCCCAGAGTCGGCGCCGCAAGCAGCGCCCGCGGCAGCAGTTGTCCGTAGGCCATCACCACGACGAGATCGGGCGAAAGCACGGCGAACTCGGCCAGCGCCGCCTCGTTGCCCCGCAGCCGCTCCGGTTGGAACACCGGTACGCCGTGGGAAAGGGCCAGCGTCTTCACCGCAGGAGCCGTCAGCACCTGCCGCCGCCCCACCGGCTTGTCGGGCTGGGTGTAGACCGCCGCGACCCCGCCGCCCGACGGCCCCAGCAGCCACCGCAGCGTCGGCACCGCAATTTCCCCCGTTCCCATGAAGACGATCCGCATCCTCCAACCAATCAAGTCCCGCCCCCGGGAAGTCCAACGGAATTGTGGCCCCGTTCACCGCGTCCTCCCGCTTGCAAACAGGATCGGGCCGAACGAAGGGTAGCGCAGCGCTTTTTCCCGTGCGTCCACCGCCTACCGCAACCCGATCATGAAAGGTTTCCTCGCCACCCTCTTCGTCGTCTGCGGCGTCGCCGCCGCCCTCTGGTTCTCCTACGACCCCTATCTCCGCCCGCTCTTCGACAAGATCTCCGGCGGCACTTCCCTCAGCGACGGCGACCGCGTCATCGCCGAGGGGGAAAAGGCCGAGGCTCCGGGGCAAGCCGACTCCCCTGACGCCGCGGCGGAGCCATCGTCCGCGAAGGGCGCGAAGGGAGCCAAGAGCGCCCCCGCCCCTTCCGCCGCCAAAGCCGCGCCCGCAACCGCCGCCCCCGAAGCTCCCAAGTCCGAGCTCGATGCCGCGCTCGAGTCCCGCTACCCCATGCCCGAAGTCCCGCCTCTCCTCGTCATCGTCGACCAGTGGCGCAACGTGCCGCCCAACGCCTACCCGCCCGAAATCGTCGCCAGCGAAACCGTGCCCT
>SLGN01000206.1 GCA_007123695.1 Verrucomicrobiales bacterium | reverse complement strand
GGCGAGAACAGGCCCTCTGACCTCAAGGCCCGGCTCATGGGCTGGAAGCCCATGCCACGGAGCTTCGCGCCTCGCCTTCACCGGAAACTACCGCCCGCCCCCACTGGCGTCGGCGTCCGGGCGGCGACGGTCTGCCTTGCCCTCGCCTTGGCGGCGGCGGGGTCCGCCTTCCTCTGCGGCAGCGCAGCCGCCGAGACCGATCCCGCGCATATGCTCGAGGGAGGATGGCTGCCCGAGGACCCACACCAGATCGACTACGAGCTGCTGCCGCGCCTTCCCGGCGAGCATGTCGTCATCCACGAGGTGCGCGAGCAAGGCGGCGTCAACCAGCACAACTACCTCGCGCACCACGACGGGCGCTTCTGGGCGATGTGGAGCGACGGGCCCTCGATCGAGGACCGCGTCGGGCAGATCGTGAAATTCGCGACCAGCCCCGACGGGCTCGTTTGGAGCGAGGCGAAGCCGCTCACCCCCTACCCGCCCGGCTCGGAGCCGGGGTCGCCCCACTACGACACCCGCAGCGCGGAGGGCTTCCGCTACATCGCGCGCGGCTTCTGGCAGCGCGACGGGGAGCTGCTCGCCCTCGTCACCCTCGACGAGGCCGCTGGCTTCTTCGGCAAGAGTCTCGCGCTGCACGCCTACCGCCTCTCCGCCGACTCCGCCGACGGCGAGTCCTGGGAACACGCCGGCCTCGTCGCCGAGAATGCCATCAACAACTTCCCGCCCCAGCTGCTTTCCGACGGCTCGTGGATGATGTCGCGGCGACCCTGGAACTATCGGAGCGCGGGAGTCGATTTCCTCGTCGGCGGCACGGGCGCGATCGACGAGTGGGAGTCCTTCCCCGTGCTCGGGAGCAGCAGCGTTCTCAAGGCCGAGGAGCCTCTCTGGTGGACCCTGCCGGACGGACGCCTCGCCGCCCTCTTCCGCGACAACGGCGGCAGCAAGTTCCTCTTCCGTTCCCTCTCCTCGGACTCGGGCCGCACCTGGACCGAGCCGGTGCGGACGAACTTCCCCGACGCCACCTCGAAGGTCTTCGGCCTCCGCCTCAGCGACGGTCGCTACGTCCTCATCGGCAACAGCAACCCGCGCCGGCGCGACCCGCTCACCCTCGCGATCAGCGGGGACGGCCTCGTCTTCGACGAACTCGCCTGGCTCGTCGGGGGGCGCCACGTCGACTACCCCCACGCCATGGAGCACGGGGAGCACCTTTACGTCGCCTTCGCCGGAGGGAAGCAGAGCGTCGAGCTGCTGCGCATCCCGCTCAAGGCCCTTGACGAAATCGAGATGCCCGAGAGCGCCGCGGCCGCCGAGCCGCTGCCCCCGATCACCCAGCGCACCGCCCCCGGAGCGCCCGCCAACTGGATCGACCTCAGCGAGGAGGGTCAAACCCTCCACCTCGCCGCCGACCTCACGGTGCCGCCGCGAGGCCAAGCCACCTCCCTCGGGCTGGCCACCGTCTCCGACCTAGAGCGCGTCACCGTGCGCATCGACGAGAAGGGCCGCCTCCGCGCCTGGCTCTACGAGCAGGAGACCGCCGGAGAGATCCTGCCGGAGGGCGCCCGCTACCGACTCCTCCTCCAGCTCGTGAGTCGGAGCAGCACCCCGGACGAAATGCGGTTGCTGCTCGTCCCATCCGACCCGTCCGACCCGTCCGACCCGTCCGACGCCTCCGCCATCCCCGCCGCGCCCGACTCCGAGGAGGGCTGGACCCTTTCCAACCTCCAAGGCGACAGCCGGGCCAAGCTCGCCCAAGTCGTCTTGCGCGGGGACCCGGAGAGCCCCGCGTTCCCCGATGTGCGCGTCGCGAGCGAGCACGCTGCCCTCGCAGCCGCAACCCCGGTCGAACCCGTCCTCGCCGAGCTGCCGCCCCCGCCCTTCGACCTGTCGTTCCCCCACCCGGTCGACAACCCCGGCAGCCAGCTCATGCTCGCCGGACCCGACATTCCCGAGGACACCCACCGCATCGCCTTCGCAAATCTGCTGCGGCTGCCCTCGCAGCACGCCGTGGTCAGCGACACGATACCCCTTGGCGGCACCCGGGTGAACCAGCACAACTACCTCGTCCACCACGCGGGGCGTTTCTGGGCGATGTGGAGCGACGGCCCTGGCGACAGCAAAGGCCCCAACCGGGTGCCCGGACACGACCTCATGGGCCAGCACGTCTCCTTCGCCACCAGCGCTGACGGATTGGACTGGGGTCCGATCGGCAACCTCAGCGGCATGCCCGAGGAGGGCTACGGCTGGATCGCCCGTGGCTTCTGGCAACGCGAGGGCATGCTGCTGGCGCTGGCGAGCCGCTTCGTCGGCAACGGCTACCGCGGGCTGGGCCTCGAGCTCCACGCTTTCTCCCTCAAGGACGAAGGGGCGGATGAGCCCGTGTGGCGGCACCACGGCCTCGTCATGGACGACGCCCTGAACAACTTCGAGCCGCGCATGATGCCCTCCGGGGAATGGATGATGTCGCGCCGCGACCACGTCGGGGACGTCCACGTCGCCGTCGGCGGGGTCGCCTCCTTCGACGACTGGACCTCCTTCCCCCAGGCCGCCGGGGTCGATCCCACGCTCTCCGCCGAGGAGCCCGACTGGTGGGTGCTGCCCGACGGGAACCTCTGCGCGCTCTTCCGCGACAACAACCGCTCCGGCTACCTCTTCCGCGCCTTCTCCACCGATCACGGGCGCACCTGGAGCACGCCGGTGCGGACGAACTTTCCCGACGCCCGCTCCAAGTTCTGCGCCCTGCGCCTTTCCGACGGGCGCTACGCCCTCGTCTCCAACAGCAACCCGCGAGCGCGCAACCCCCTCACTCTCGCCCTCAGCGACGACGGGCTGGTCTTCGACAAGCTCTACTACCTCGTCGGTGGCCGCCACGTCGACTACCCGCACCTCATCGAACACGAGGGCGCGCTCTACATCGCCTTCAACACGCTCAAGATGACCTGCGAGGTGCTGAAGGTGGAAATGAAGGATCTGGAATAGGGAAGGAATGGCCGCAAAAGAGCGCAGAGATCGCAAAAAATTGTT
>SLGN01000121.1 GCA_007123695.1 Verrucomicrobiales bacterium | reverse complement strand
GGGACCTCGTGAGCATCTGGACGACCGCGCACGCGGAAGGCTCGCTGCTCGCCTTCACTCCCCCAAGTGGGGGCAAATTTGCGGCCTCGTTCCGTTCCTCCCTTCCGGAGCTTATCCCAGCTCGTGGCCCGCGATGCTCAGCGCGCAGATCGCGGCGGTCTCGCTGCGGAGAACGTAGGGGCCCAGGGTGAGAGGGAGGAAGCCGTGGGCGAGGGCGGTGGCAAGTTCGGCTGAGGTGAAGTCGCCCTCGGGTCCGACGAGAAGGGTGGCGGCGGAAGGTGGCGGCTCGCCTTCTTGCGCGCGGACGGCGAGTACGTCCTTGAGCGAGCGTGCCTCCGGCCCGATCGCGGCGACGAGCTGCAAGGGATCGCGGGATTGCCGGACAAAGTTCCCGACGGGCAGGGGAGCGGCGACTTCGGGCACACGGCTTCTTCCGCACTGCTTGCAGGCCTCAAGAGCGACGCGCTGCCACTTTTCGCGCTTTTTCGCGGCTTCGGCACCGTGGATCTGGACGACGGTGCGCTCGGAGAGGAGCGGGACGATGCGGCTCGCGCCGAGCTCAGTGGCCTTCTGAACGATGAGATCCATGTTCTTGCCCTTGGGGACGGCTTGGGCAAGAGTCAGCGAGAATGTCGGAGCCGGATACGAGGTGACGAACTGGGCCCGGAGCCTCACGGCGCCCTTGGTTGTCGAGACGATCTCGGCTTCGGCTTCGGCGCCGTCTCCGTTGAACACGAAGACTCGGTCGCCTTCGCGGCATCGCAGCACATCGAGGCAATGGTGCGCCTCTTCGTCTTCGAGCACGAGAGCGTCGGGATCCCATCGGTGGACGGGGATGTAAAATCGGTGCTTGGCCATGGCTTGGATCGAAGCTAGGTAAGGTCGCCTTGTCCTCTTGTCCAACGAGCCCTCGCCCGAAACCACCGATGCCCCGAGAGATCCCCCCGCCCGACATGCCCCCGATGGAGCGCCTTCGCCGCATCATGCATCTGCTACGCTCCCCCGGCGGTTGCCCCTGGGATGCCGAGCAGACCCACGAGAGTCTCGTCCGCCATTTGCTGGAGGAGGCCTACGAGGTCGCTGCTGCGGTCCGATCCGGCGACCGCGATGAACTCGTCGACGAGTTGGGCGACTTGCTGCTGCAGCCGGTCTTCCATGCGGAAATCGCCTCGGAGACGGGGCGATTCGATTTCGACGACATCGCCCGGGCCATCTGTGAGAAGCTGATCCGCCGACATCCTCACGTCTTCGGCGAAGCCGATGCGTCCACGCCTGCGGAGGTTCTCTCCCAATGGGAGTGGATCAAAGCCGCGGAAAAAGGCGGAAGGGAGACCGGGGCGGATTCTGGCTCTGGCTCGGGACTCAACCCTGCTGGGTCGGGCACCCAACAGGGTTCGGTGCTGAAACGCGCCAACGAGGGCCAGCCATCCTTGCTGGCGGCGGCGAAGCTCCAGCGCAAGGCGGCCTCGGTCGGCTTCGACTGGGACTCGCCGGGCCCGGTCCTCGACAAGGTGCGGGAGGAACTCGGCGAGGTCGCCGAGGCCCTTGATTCGGGCGATGCCGAAGCCGTCGCCGCTGAGATCGGCGACCTGCTCTTCGCGGTGGTCAACCTTGCCCGCAAAACCGGGAACGAGGCCGAGATTCTTCTCGATGCGGCCAACCGGAAGTTCGTGCGGCGTTTTCGGGCGGTCGAGGACGATTTGCACGCGCGTGGTCTCGGGCTCGCCGAAGCCGGTCTCGGGGCCATGGAGGAAGCTTGGCAGCGTGCCAAGAGCGCAGAAGCCTCTTGAAAGATTCTCCTGCTGGGACAAATTCGCTTTGTCTGGCGCGAATCGGGCTTATCTTGACGAATTGCGCAAACCGCGCGAAGACCTTTCGAACAGAACGATTTCCATCGTTCGGACCCTGCCTAAAGAGGATGAAATCCGGAGCGAACACCCTTCCCTTGGTCGCCGTCTGTGTCGGCCTCTTTGGCTGTAGTGTGCCCGCCTCCGGCCCGGTGGCGATCACGAAAGTGAATCCCTACCACCTTCAGACCGCCCAGCGCATTATCACGGAAGACGAGATGATCGAGTTCGAGCACCGTCGCCTGCTGCACGGCGCCATCGATGGAGCGGAGCAGCGCGACCGCTTCGGCAACTACTTCACCATCTACTGGAGGAGCAAGCGCCGCGACCCCGTCACGGTGCGTCTTGAGTACCGCCAAGGCGCCACCGGACTCAAGGTCCACGTCCAGGAACAGGTCGTCGAGCGGCCCCGTCGCAGCAACACGACGAAGTTCCAGGTCACCGGCGAGGACTACCACACCAACGGCAAGGTTTCGCAGTGGCGCGCCTCCCTCGTCGAGGACGGAGCCGTCGTGGCGGAATACAAATCCTACCTCTGGCAGTAGCGAACCATGGGAACCATTGCGAGGCATTGCATGAGCTTTCAGACTGAGGTCATCCCCACCCCTGCGGGCGCAAAGAGGCGGCCCGCCGGTCGAACCCGAAGGCAGTCCGGGTCGCAGCGCCGCTGCGGGTGGCAACCATTGGATCGTTGAACGCGAGCGACAGTATCCGGGTCGGCTGCCTGGGCTCCGTGGCCTGGGTGCGTGTTGGAGTCTCCGCCAACCACGAGCAGGCAGCCTGCATCAAGCAGTTCCTCGCCGGGCGCTTCGATCGCGGGTGGCGGCGCTTCGTCATCGATCTGGAAGGCTGCCGCGGGATCGACTCGACTTTCATCGGAATGCTTTCGCGCCTTGCTCTCAGGATCGCGGCGACAGGCGAGGAAGGCGGGGTCGAGATCATCAACCCCAGCGTCCGCAATGCCTCGTCCATCCAGAAGCTCGGCATGGACGAGTTCCTGCACCTCGACCTCGACGGCTCGCGGTGGCGCCGGGAGCGAGCGCTCGTCGACGAGAACCTCGACAAGCCCGCATGCAGCGGTCCCCTCGACCAAGTCGAGCACGCCCAATTCGTCCTCGCCGCGCACGAGGCCCTCATCGCCGCCAACGGGGAAAACCAGAGCCGCTTCCGCGACGTGGTCGATTTTCTGAAGCAGGAGCTTGAGACGCATGCGCCGCACCGCTAGCGTCCCGGCGTTCGTCGAACCGGAATGGAGCATGTCGTCTATCTTATCCTCCTGCTGCTCGCCGTCGCCGCAGGCGGGGGGGCGTGGTGGAGGCAGCGGCGCGACATCGACCGCATCTGCCGCGAGCGCGACGCCATCGAGGTGGAGGAGCGGCGCATGTTCGACTTCCTCCACGGCCTTGGGGAAAAGCTCCAGGACGACCATTCCACGTCGAACATGCACCGCTTCATCGTCGATGGAATCGCCGAAGTCGTCGGCGCCGACGGGGGCATCCTCTATCTGCTCGACGTCGAGCGCAACCAGCTCGTACCCGCCTACCAGTCGGCCGACGAGACCCCGCCGCTGCTGCCGGCGCCTGTTGAGGTGGTTGCCCTCGGGAGCGTGCCGGAGGCCGAGAACCAATACCGCAGCTTCGTTCGCCTCTCCGCCCTCGCGCCAGGCGAAAGCTTTGTCGGAAGGGTCTTCGAGCAGGGTGGGCCCGTCCACATCGACGATCTCCTCGGCGAGCCCGAATTCCGCGGCGCGCCCGGAGCGGCGGAATTCCAGGGCGGGGTCCGGCTGCTGGCCGCGACTCTCGTCTACGCGCACAAGCCGATCGGTCTGCTCGCAATGACGCGCCGCGCCGACGGGGCGCCTTTTTGCCGAAACGATGCCGAGGTCTTCGCGAGCGTCGCCGAACAGAGCGCGTTCGCCCTCGGAAGTGCGATCATCCACCTGGAGGCTGCCGAGAAACGGCGCTTCGAACGAGAGTTGACGCAGGCCAGCGAGATCCAGCGAGTCCTGCTGCCGCGCTCCGCGCCCGCGCTGTCCGACTACGGCATCGCCGCAGAGTACAAGGCAGCCCGCCTGGTCAGCGGGGACTACTACGACTACGTCCGCGTCGATGGCGACCGCTATGGGATCGCCATCGGCGACGTTTCGGGGAAGGGAATTGCCGCCTCTCTCATTATGGCGATGTGCCGGTCGAATCTCCGCAGCCGGGCTCCGGAAAATCTTTCCCCGGCAGCGGTCCTCCACGCGGTGAACGGGTCCATTTTTCCCGACATTCGCGAGGACATGTTCCTCAGCCTTCTCTATCTGATTCTCGAGCGCGGATCCAACGAGGTAACCCTCGCGCGCGCCGGGCACGAGCCGCCCTTGCTGCACCGCGGGTCCACCGGAGAGGTCGAGACTGTCGAGACATCGGGACTCGCCGCCGGCATCGACGAGGGCCCCGTCTTCAAGCGGACGGTCAAGGACCACCGCATACGGATGGATCCCGGCGACACCCTCCTGCTCTACACAGACGGCATCGTCGAGTGCGAGAGCCCCGGAGGCGACGAATTCGGTGCGGAGAGGCTCCGCGACCTCCTCTCCGTTCATTCGGGATTGGCGCCCGATGAACTGGTCGCAAGGATCGTCGAGGAGGTGGAGCGCTTTTCGGAAGGTGCCGCCCAAAGCGACGACATCACCTTGATCGCGATCCAGAAAAGGTGAATAGTCCCGGCCCGCACCCGCCGCGCATGCGAGAACTGGCGGCGGGCGGAAAACCGAAAGAATGACAGAAAAAGAAATCCAGGAAGATCCCGTGCCGGAGGTGCAGAAAACCGCCGCGGAGCCCGGCGAAGCGGCTGACGCCACCGAGGTCGAGGTCGAATTCGCCGAAGGCCTTCAAGAGGCGGACGATGCGGCTGTCGCTGCGCCCGAGCCGGACCCCGGCGCCGAGATCGAGCGATGGAAGGACGTCGCCGCGCGCGCCCAGGCCGATCTCGAGAACTACCGCAAGCGAATGGCCCGCGAAAAGCTCGAGGCGATCCAATATGCCAACCGGGGCCTGCTCGAGCAGCTCCTTCCGGTGATCGACAACTTCGAGATGGGCCTCAAAGCGGCCGAGTCCGTCGAGGGGGGGGAACTCATTTTGCAGGGCATGTCCATGGTCCGCAAGCAGCTTTCCGACTTCCTCGCCGAACAGGGCGTCGAGGAAGTCCCGTCCGAAGGCGAGGCCTTCGACCCGAACCTTCACGAGGCGCTCAAGCAGGAGCCTCACGCGACCGTGCCCGAGGGCCGGGTGCTTTTCACCCTGCGCCGCGGCTACCGTCTGCGCGATCGTCTTCTGCGGGCCGCCAACGTGATCGTGTCCTCCGGACCTCCTCCGGCCGACTGAGACCATGGAAAAACGCTGCTACTACGAGGTGCTGGAGGTCTCGCGGGATTCTTCCGCGGCCGAGGTCAAGAAATCCTACCGCCGTCTTGCGATGCGATTCCATCCGGACAAGAATCCGGACGACAAGGAGGCGGAGGAAAAGTTCAAGGAGATCGGAGAGGCCTACGAGGTACTCTCCGACGATCAGCAGCGGGCCGCCTACGACCGCTACGGGCATCGCGCCTTCGCCAGCGGCACCGGCCCCTCGGCGGGCGGGCAGGGCGTCGATCCCTTCGACATTTTCCGCGAGGTCTTCGGCGGAGGCGGGGGAGGCATCTTCGACGAGTTCTTCGGCGGAGGCGGGCGTGCCGCCAGGTCCGAGCGTCGCCGCCGCGGCTCGGATCTCCGCTACGATCTCCAGATCACTCTCGAGGAAGCCGCCGAGGGGGTGGAGAAGGAGCTTCAGATCGAGCGGCTCGTGCCGTGCGAAAGCTGCTCCGGCACAGGGGCCGAAGGCGGGCGACCCGAGGTGCGGACCTGCTCGACCTGCGGGGGTGTCGGCCAAGTCATCGTGAGCCGCGGTTTTTTCCAAGTGCAGCAGACCTGCCCCGCCTGCGGCGGCGTCGGCGAGACCATCGTCAATCCCTGCCGTGCCTGCTCCGGCGAGGGGCGCGTGCGCGGCAGCAGCCGCATCAAGCTGAAAATCCCCGCCGGAATGATCGACGGCGGGCGGCTGCGCTCCATCGGGCATGGAGACACCGGCCAGCAGGGCGGAGCGTCGGGCGACCTCTACGTCGTCGTCCACATCAAGCAGCACGAAGTCTTCGAGCGCGAAGACGTCGATCTGCGCTGCGAGGTGCCTCTGCCATTCACCCTCGCCGCGCTCGGGGGCGAGCTGCTTGTCCCCACTCTGGGCGGCCAGGCCTCGGTAAAAATCGCGCCCGGCACCCAGTCGGGCACCGTTTTCCGGCTGCGCGAAAAAGGCATGCCGGACCTCCAGGGCGGGCGTCGCGGCGATCTCCTCGTCAGCGTGCAGGTCGAGGTTCCGGTGAAGCTCACGCGCGAGCAGGAGCGGCTCCTGCGCGAGTTCGCCGGCACGGTCACGGACAAGAACCACCCCGTCGGCGAGAGCTTCCTCGAACGGGCCAAGAGGTTCTTCACCGGTTGACCGATTTGCGGTCGCTTCTCGTGCGGGCGCTGCCGTAGCGTCGCCGGTGTTCTCCGGAATGGCGCCTGAACCAGGCGAGGGCGTGCGGGCGCACCCGCCCGTAGACCAGCATCAGCGTGAGGTAGGCGGAACCTCCCACCAGTAGGGAGTTGATCACCGCGCCGACGAGGAAGGTTTGCCCCCATTGGAGGGCATCGATGGAGGATTGGGTGACGTCCTCCATTTCCGCGATCTCGATGGGCGAGAGAATGAAGCGGCTGCCCATGCGCATGTTGAGGTAGAAAAGAAAGGGCCACGAGAAGGTCAGCAGCGCGCCCCCGACGAGACCTGCCGCGATGTGGCCGCCGCAAATGCGGGCCACCGCCGGAGAGATGAGTACGCCGAAGCCGAAAGTCGGAAAGAAGTTCACGACCAGGCCCACGGCGAAGCCGCGAGCGACGCGCTCCGAGCGGTCTCGGATGCGGAAGAGCACGATAAGTTGGTAGAGAAAGAACCGCTCGAGGCGGAGTCGCAGCTTGCGCATCATCGGTGAGGAAGGGCGTAGCCCGGAAGCGCGGTGACGCTACGCTAAGGCAGCCGGGAGCGCTTCGCAAAGAGAACGCTTGCCGGACGGCTCCGGTCGCAGCGGGAGGTCCTTGCGAGGATCCTCTTTACAGCAGCGCGGAGTCGTCGCGGCCCTTTAGTCGGATGAGCTTCTTCTTGATCACCTCGAGCTCGATTGTGAGCTGGTAGGCGGCCTTGACGATCTCGGCGGTCGTTTCCTCGTCCCCCAGCTTGCGTGCCGCCGGGGTGATCTTCATCATCTCCAGGGCGATGGTCTTGCATGCGGCCTCGATTTTCTGGATCGCCTCGTCGCGGGTCGGGGGCATGGGAGTGGGGCGTCTGATGGGGAAGGGGAGGAGGAGCGGATGGAGCGCTTCAGACGGAGTAGACCGCGACAACGTCGTCGGGAATGACTTGGGGACGCCCCTTGACGGCGCAGACGAGGGTGTAGTCGAACCACCCGCGCGCCGCGGTCCTGCCGTCGGATTCGCGCTCGATCATGAAATCGACCTTCACGCCGTGTTTGCGGATTTCGGAAATCCTCGTCTCGACGGCGGCGACGTCGCCGAGGACGAGGGGGCGCCGGTGCTCGATGTAGGAGGCGCGCACCACCCAGCTGAGACCGCGCTCGAGGAAGGCGTCCATGGCCATGCCGTAGCAGCGCTCCATCTGGTCGTAGCGCGCCGCCAGGACGTAGTCCGCATACTTCGAATTGTGGACATGCCGGTTCATGTCGATGTCGTCCGGACGCACCGGGACGAGCGTCCGAAACGCGGAATAGACCGACATGGCGTCGCCGTTCTCTTCCGGGAACGTCAGCGGATGATCTTGGGGATGCTCGAGTCGCGGCTCTTGTTGCCGAGCGAGCCGGTCGACTTGAGCCGTTCGCGCTTCCTTGCGGGCGGATCCGGATAGGAGCGGCGATCGGTTACGATCTGGATGCGGGCCGGGCCCGCGCCTCCTTCGTGCGCGGTGCGGTCGGGCTCGGGGCGGAAGTGGATCGGCTCGAACTCGCGGCGGGCGGCGTCGGCGAACCATCCAGGGTTTCCCCCGACGGACACCTGATTCGAGGAATGGGCGCAGCCCGAGAGGAGAAGTCCAGCGAAGAGGGCCAGACCGGAGGCAAGGGAGAATTTCATCGTGGTTCGTAGGTGGTTCACCGAGACAAAGGACAGAGTAGGCGGAAGAGGCCGAAAATTCTACGAAAATGTTCGCCTCTTCGACGATCCCGGCGACTTCGGCGGAGCAATCAATCGGGAAGCTTTCCTTCGCCGCGTTTGCCGCCGAACCGAATCCATTTCTCGAACTCGACGGCGGCGAAGGCGAAGACGGAGACGGCGGCGATTTTTCCCCAAGATGCGAGGCTGATCGGGGCGGTGTGGAAAAGGTGGTTCATGATCGGCCAGTAGGTGAAGGCGAGCTGGACGAGAATGGAGAAGACCACGCCGCCGATGACCCACCAGTTCGTGAAGAATCCCATCTTCCAGATCGGCCGGCTGAGGCAGCGGCAGTTGAAGAGGTAGGTTGCCTTCGCCATGATGAGTACGTTCACCACCGCAGTGCGTGCTTCGTCGATGGTCTCGCCGCGCGCCCTCATCTCGTCGTAGAAGAGCCAGATGCCGCCGCCGATCATGATCAGCGAGACCAGTCCCGTGCGCATGAAGAGGGGAAAGGTCATCAAGGGCCGTTTCGGCGGGCGGGGCGGACGGGTCATCAGCTCGGCGGTCTTCGGCTCGAAGACGAGCATCAGGCCGAGGAAGATCGCCGTGGTCATGTTCACCCATAGCAGTTGGACCGGCAGCACCGGCAGGATCATTCCCAGCAGCATGGCCACGAGGATGATGCCACCCTCGCCGACGTTCGTCGGGAGGGTCCAGATGATGAACTTCCGGAGATTTTCGAAGACGCCGCGACCTTCCTCGACCGCAGCCTCGATCGAGGCGAAGTTGTCATCGGTCAGAATCATATCGGCGGCTCCTTTGGCCACATCCGTGCCGGTGATTCCCATGGCCACGCCGATGTCCGCTTGCTTCAGTGCGGGAGCGTCGTTGACGCCGTCGCCGGTCATGGCGACGACGTGCCCCCGAGACTGGAGGGCCTCGACGAGGCGCAGCTTCTGTTCCGGGGCGACGCGGGCGAAGACTTCGGTCGATTCTGCCATCTCGGCCAGGTCGGCGTCGGGCACTTCGGCGAGCTCCCGCCCCGTGACCGCCCTCACTTCGCCCGAGTCTCCCAGCCCGATGCGGCTGGCGATGACCTTTGCGGTGACGGCATGGTCGCCGGTGATCATCTTTACGCGGATCCCCGCCGACTGGCATCTCGCCACCGCACGGATGGCCTCGGGCCGCGGAGGGTCGATCATCCCCTGAAGGCCGAGGAAGGTGAGGCCCTCCTGCACGTGGACGTGGTCGAGCGCGCCATCGACGTGCTCGCCGCCGCGCCGGGCGAGAGCGAGCACGCGCAGGCCGCCGGCGGCCATTTCCTCCACCGCCGCCCGCACTGCCGCGGCGTCGAGGGGGCGCTCCCTGCCGTCGGGTCCCAGCTCGTCCGCGCAGCGCTCGAGGAGACGCTCGACCGCGCCCACCTTGTAGATGACCTGGCCTTCGCCGGTCTCGTGCATCGTGGCGCGGAACATGTGGTCCGATTCGAAGGGAATCATGTCCACTCTCGGCAGGCCGCAGCGGGTCTGCTCGTGCCCCAGGCCCGCCTTCGCGCCCGAGACGAGCAGCGCCGCTTCGGTGGGATCGCCCTGGATCCCCGGACGCCCGTCCTCGTCGGACACCAGTTCGGAGTCGTTGCACAGCACGCCCGCGCGCAGACACTCCTCCAGAGCTGGGTGGGCCCCACGCTGCGTCGGCGAGTCGTCGCGGTGGATCTGGCCTTCCGGATCGTAGCCGCCGCCGGTCACGTCGAACCACTCCCCGCCGGCGTAGACGCGCTGGACCGTCATCTGGTTCTGGGTCAGGGTCCCGGTCTTGTCCGAGCAGATCACCGTGGTGCTGCCGAGGGTCTCCACCGCGGGCAGCTTGCGGATGATGGCGCGCTGGCGGGCCATGCGGCTGACTCCGATCGCGAGAACGATGGTCACTGCGGCGGGCAGGCCTTCGGGAATGGCGCCAACCGCGAGGGCCACCGCCGCCATGAAGGTCTCCACGATCGGAGTGCCGCGCCACACCCCGATGGCGAAGGCGAAGGCGGCGAGACCGAGAATGATCCAGAGCAGGAGACGGCTGAACTCGGCAATCTTCTTCGTGAGGGGAGTTGAGATCTCGATGGCGTCGGCAATGAGCCAGGCGATGCGACCGGTCTCGGTCCGGTCGCCGGTGGCCCAGACGATGCCCTCTCCTTGGCCGCTGGACACGAGCGTCCCGGCGAAGGCCTGGTTGGTGCGATCCGCGAGGACGACGTCGCGCTCCAGCGATTCCGCGTGCTTGCCCACCGGCATCGACTCGCCCGTCAGGGCCGATTCGTCGCACTGCAGATTGCGCACGGCGACGAGGCGCAGGTCGGCGGGGACCCGGTCGCCCGACTGGAGCAGCACGACGTCCCCCGGCACCAGATCCGAGGCGGGAACCCGTTTCTTCCGGCCTCCCCGCCGGACCGTCGCCTCGGTCAGGACCATGCGGCTGAGTGCTTCGATGGCCCGCTCGGCCTTGCTTTCCTGGAGGTAGCCGATGACCGCGTTAACGAGGACGACTCCGAGGATGACGCCGCTGTCCACCCATTCATTGAGAAAAGCGGTCACGACACAGGCGGCCAGGAGGATGTAGACGAGCGGCTGGTTGAACTGCAGCAGAAATCGCACCCAGGCGGAATGGCCCCGGCGGGCCGAGACGAGGTTGCGGCCGAAATGCTCCAGCCGCCTTTCCGCCTCTTCGTCGGAAAGGCCCCTCTCCGGATCGCACTGGAGCAGTCGGGCGACGTCGATACGATCGAGATGGTGCCAATGCGTGCCCTCTATCACGGCTTCCTCGATTTCCTTCATTCAGGCGGGATCGTGCCTCCGTGGCGTTCTAGGGTCAAGCGGAAGCACCTCAAGGCCCTAATTGCGCCGAGGGCGCAACGGCGAAACCCGGCGGGCAGCGTGCCGGGAAAGGCGCAACGGCCATTTCCCCTTGCGTCGCAGCCCGTCACCCCTACCTTCTCCACCCTCCGTTTTCCTCCCCCTTTCTCCCAAGAATAGAACCATGAGCCAGCGCCGCGTCCTCGTCTGCGATCCCATTTCCGAAAAAGGCATCGAATTTCTCCAGGCTTCCGGCCTCACCGTCGATGTCAAACTCGGTCTCGGCGAGGCCGAACTCGTCGCCAACGCTCCCAACTACGAGGGCATCATCGTGCGCTCGGGCGTGAAGATCACCGCCCCCGTGATCGAGGCTGGGGCCGGGGTGCTGCGCGCCATCGGGCGCGCCGGCGTCGGCGTGGACAATATCGACATCGCCGCCGCCACCGAGAACGGCGTCGTCGTGATGAACACCCCCGGGGGGAATACCATCT
>SLGN01000021.1 GCA_007123695.1 Verrucomicrobiales bacterium | reverse complement strand
GCCTCGATGTGGTCAAGGACGAGGCGCCCGACCTCGACGGTCGTCTCGCCGGTGAAGGTGTTGGCTCCGCCGAGCGACTGGGTCCCGTCGCCGCGCTTGACGAGACCGATCCCGCCGGTGATGCGCCCGGAGTTCTGGGCCGATCCGTCGCCGTAGACGAACGAGGCAGAGGAGGCTGTATCAATTGTCAGAATGGCCGCGCTGGACGAGGTCACCGTGTTGAAATTGCTGGCGTTGGTGTTTGTCCCGACCGTCGAGACGAGCCCGGCGATTCTCTGGTTGCGCCCGTTGAGGTCGAGAGTGCCGGTGTTGCTGCTCCCTGCTTGCCCGAGGGAAACCACCGTCGATACGGGGAGCCGGTCATCGCCGCCGACGATCCGCACGATCCCGTTGTTGATCGCAGTGCCGCCCGTGTAGGTGTTGGCCGCGCCGAGTTCCACGGTGCCGCCGCCCTGCTTGGCCCAGGAACCTTCGGCGCCGGTGATGTCGGCGATGGTCGATAGGATCGTGAAGGTGCCCGAGCCCGGCGTCCCAATGGATGTGTCCGGCGTTTCGCCGAGGTAGATCGCGCGGCTGGCGGCGAGCGTGAAGGTGGCGCCGTTGGTGGTCGCGAAGCGTCCGCCGTCGATGTAGATGTCGTTGTTGACGTTCCCGAGGCTGCCGTCGTCGGCAAAGCGGACCTCCGACCCGTAGACCCGTATGTCGCCGGTGAAGGTGTTGGCGGTGTCGGTGATTTCCACCCGGTCGCTGCCCTCGCCCCGGATCGTCAGGGGTGTGGCGCCGCTGGCGCTGGAAATCACGTTCGAGAGGGTGATACGCCCGCTTCCGTCCTGCACGATCACGTTGTCGATGTTCGAGCCCAACTGAAGCCCCATCGTTCCGGAGCCTCCGGCCGTGTTTGCGATGGTGATGTTGCGGGAACTCGCGTTTAGCAGGATGACGTGGTCGATGGAGTTGACGGTGGCGCCGTTGAGCCGGAGGTGGCCATCGAGCGTGCCGTCGCTCTTTCCGATCGTCAGATTGGTTCCGAGATCCGAGGAAAAGACGATCGCGCCAAGCTGGAGCAAGCCGTTCGCGCCCGTGTTGTTGGTCAGTCCGTTGTTGCTGCTGTTGTTCAGGTTGATGCCGAGATTGCTTCCGGAAAATCCCACCTCCCCGATGACGGCGATGTCGTCGATGGCTCCCTCGGCGCTGGCGCTGCTGTTGTTGGTCGCCCCGGCGAAGTTGGTGTCGGGACTCCAGTTCCGCGCGCTGAGCCAAGCGCTGCGATTGTGGAAGGAATCCCAAGTTCTCGTGGTCTGGGCGTGGACGCACGCGGGAACGGTGGCAAAGAAGAAGCAAAGGGCGAGGACCACGAGGCGTGCCGCAGCCAGCGGAATCGAAGGAAAAGAAAGCGGGCGCATTGGGAAGCCCTGCCCGCGCTTTCCATGGACGCCGGCTTCGTCGCGGGTGACGGGAGCATCGGTTCGATGCGACCGTGGCGTCGAAAGCAGCTGTTTGCGATACACTGGGATCATGGAGGCCAAGGGTTGCGTGGCGGAATTGATTTGAGGAACGGGAGGCGGCTCAAAACCGGTGCCGGTCCTCAAAGAAATGAGAGGAGTTCCAAGCATCGAGGCTCCGGAGCCCGCTTTTCGCCAGCGGCATCGGCGAGTCGCGCACCTCGCTTGGCGCGACTCTAGCGCGGGGGGGCGCTTTCCGGCAACAGGACCGAGGTGACAACTTCGTGACGATGCCGACAAGATTCGAGGCTCGGCAGGCTTCGACGAAAGGATTCTTTCTCCTCCGCCGAGGCGAGCTTCGGAGTCATGACCGAGGCACGACTCTACCCGCCGGAGCGTCGTGCACAGGGAGGTAACGCAAGGGAAGCCATGAACCGGAGGCATCGCCGACTCCCAAAGCAAGGAGCAAGCCAGCACTCGGCGAAAATTCCGACAACATCGCCCCTCCCCTTCCCCCTTGTCTAAGGCCCGATCCGGCTCCATCGTTCCCGGCGGCGCGTGAGCCGCCAGTCTCCATGACGACCATCCTCATCCTTTCCGTGGTCGGGATCTCCGCCCTGCTCGCCGAAATCGTGCTGCCGGGCGGCATTCTCGGAACCATCGGCGGTCTCTGCCTCGTCGGCGCGGTCGTCGCCACCTACCTCGAATACGGACCCGTCGCGGGCGGCGTGGCCTTCTTCCTGCTCCTCGCCGTCGGCGTCGCCGCTCTGGCGGTTTGGATGCGGATGTTCGACCGGCTCCCGCTGCTGAAGAAGCTGGTCCTGCGCGATTCCATCGCCACGCCGACGGCAGCAACCCCGCAGGAGACGCTCGTGGGCAGCTGCGGGCTGGCGCTGACCGACCTGGTTCCCTCGGGCCGGGCCGACATCGCGGGCACCAAGCGCGACGTCGTTTCGGAAGGCCCGGCGGTGGCGAAGGGCGACGCCGTCGTCGTGGTGGCGGAGCGCGGCCCCAGTCTCGTCGTGCGGAAGGCGGAGACGCCGTGAAGGACGCGGCACCTACGCCGCGAAGCTCTCCCCGCACGAACAGGTCACCACGGCGTTGGGATTGGTCACCTTGAAGCCCCCTTGCTGGAGGTCGTCGCTGTAGTCCAGCTCCGAGCCGGTCACGAAGAGGGCGCTCTTCGGATCGATGACGACACGGACTTCGTTGGACTCGACGAGGATGTCGCGCTTCGCCGGACCGTCGACGAGGTCCATCTTGTATTGCAGACCGGAGCACCCTCCTCCGATCACGGCGACGCGCAGGGCCCCGGCTTCGAGACGGCCCTGCTTTTTGAGCAGGGAGCGAAGCTTGGCGGAGGCCCCGTCGAGCACTTTGATTAGGGTCTCGTTGCCGATGCGGTAGTTGGTGTCGGTCGCGTTCACGGGAAAAATGTTTACGCGGGAGGGTTGCGGTGCAAGCAGGAAAGAGGCGTTCTTAAGCCACTCAACCCGCTGCGGCGATGCCTTCGCGGATGGAGGGAACGAGGCGCTCGTCGCGCTCGACGGCATCGAAAAAGGAGGGGTAGCCCGGCTCCCAGCCGAGTT
>SLGN01000262.1 GCA_007123695.1 Verrucomicrobiales bacterium | reverse complement strand
GGAGCCGAACGGCTACCTGCACATCGGCCACGCCAAGTCGATCTGCCTGAACTTCGGCATCGCCGAGGAGTTCGGCGGCCCGTGCAACCTCCGCTTCGACGACACCAACCCGATCAAGGAAGAGGCGGAGTACGTGCAGTCGATCATCGAGGACGTCCGCTGGCTGGGCTTCGATTGGGAGGACCGCCTCTACTACGCCTCGGACTACTTCGAGCAGCTCTACCGCTGGGCGGAGAAGCTGATCGAGGCGGGCAAGGCCTACGTCTGTGACCTCTCGGCCGAGGAGATTCGCGCGCACCGCGGCACGCTCACCGCGCCCGGCGCGGATCTCGTCGGCGCTCTGGTCGTCGACGTAGGCCTTGCCTTCGCGGATGAGGTGGACGGCCCATTCGTAGAGCTGTTCGAAGTAGTCCGAGGCGAAATGGAGGTGTTCGCCCCAGTCGAAGCCGAGCCAGCGGATGTCGGTCTGGATCGATTCGACGTATTCGACGTCTTCCTTCGTCGGATTAGTGTCGTCGAAGCGCAGGTGGCAGCGTCCGCCATATTCCTCGGCGATTCCGAAGTTCAGGCAGATCGACTTGGCGTGGCCGAGATGGAGGTAGCCGTTCGGCTCGGGCGGAAAGCGGGTCACGATGCCGGTGTGCCGCCCGGAGGCGAGGTCCTGGTCGATGATCTCGCGGATGAAGTCCTTGCTGGATTCGGTTTCGGGCGCGCTCATGGGGGCTGGGAAAAGACGTAGGAAAAAAGGGGAGGGGAACGGTCGGAAAAAACGGAGCGCCGGGGCGTCGGGTTGCCGCGGACGGGGCGGGGGATGGCTACTGCTTCCATCCGTCGAGAGCGCTCCAGACGTCGGGCCGCGAGGGTTCCTCGGGAACTTCCTCCCCGGCCTCCAGGAAATCCTCGAGCAGCTCCGCCTTGGGGCAGGCGCGGCCGTCGTCGCCGTCGTCGCAGCGGGGGTAGGAGGGCAGCAGCAACAGGAATTCCTCCCTCACGAGAGCTTCCAGGTCGAAGCTCTCCATGCCCGGTTCGCGGTCGATCTCGGCGCTCCAGGCGGGGAAGTCGGCCTCGTGGTCGAAATATTCGAGACAGGTTCCGCACTGCAGGCGGAACGGCCCCCGCAGGCTCCCGGAGAAGGCCACGACCTCCTCGAATGCGTAGGCGTCGAAGCGATAGCGCACCGGTCCCGCCGGGCGGATCGGATCGTCTTCGGCGAGGTCGAAGATCGTGCCGGGCAGCTCGCCCTCGAGATGCAGCCCCTCGTCGGGGATGTCGGAGAAGAAAATTTCCATTTACCGATCCAATGAACGCGCAAGCGACCTCCCGCGCAACCGGCTTGCGCGGCTCTCGTCCGATTGCTGCGGTCGCGCTCCCGTTTTCTTCAGGCCGCCGCCGAGCCGAAATGCTCGGCCAATTTTCCGCGCAAAAAGGCGACGCTGCGCCGGAGCTGGTCCATTCCCTCGACGCCGTCCTCGATGCTGACCCAGCCATCGAACCCCGCTCCTGAAAGAAGTGTGAAAATGGCATCGTAATCGTTGAGGCCCTTTCCGATCTCTCCATGGCTGAGCCGTGCCGCGTACCCTTCCGCGCCGGTTTCCTCGCCCCTCAGGTCCTCGAGGGTGCCCTCCTTCAAGAACCGGTCGCTGGCGTGCATCGTTACGACCCGGTCGAGGACGCGCCGCAGCAGCTCCAGGGGATCGTCGCCCGCGAGGAAGGCGTTGCTGGGATCGTAGTTGACCCCGAACCCCGGCTCGCGCACCGCTTCGACCAGTTCGACGAAGACGTCGAGCTTCTGTGCGAATTCCGGAAACTCCCAGAAGTCGTCCTTGTAGTGGTTTTCCAGCACCAGCGTCACGCCCTGCGCCCGGGAATGGGGCAGGCACTCGACGATGCAGTCCGCCGCGAGCCGGATCCCTTCGCCTCGGGAAAGTTCGGGACGCCGCTGGCCGCTCAGGACGCGGCAATAGCGACCGCCCAGGGCGGCCGTCATGTCGATCCAGCGCCGCTGGCGGTCGATCTGCTTCCGCCGGAAACCGGGATCGGGGTGGGTGAAGTCGGGCGAGCAGCACATCATCGGGATCGTCTTGCCCGCGTCCTCCACCCGCTGGCGGAATCCGGCCCAGCGGCGCTCGTCGGCCATCTCAAGAAAACCCGCATACCATTCCAGGCCGTCGACGTCGAGCTCGGCCGCCAGCCCGATCCATTCGTCGAGGCGCATCGATCCGTCGCGGCAGAGCGCGTGCATGAAGGCTTTGGGGAAGACTGCCAGCCGCGGCGTCTTTTTCTTCTCCCGCCGCTCCTCCGGCGGGCGGTCCGGATGTGTTCCTTCTCTCATGGCTCGGCTTCTTCCCCGGTGTTTCGCTGGCCGTGAACCGCTTCGCAGATCAAGCGCAGCGATCCCTCCAGATCGCCGTCGGCGGTGCGGAAGGCGTCGGCGTCGATGGTGAGGGGCGCGCCCAGCACCACCAGCGGCGCCCCGAGGCGGGGGCACTGCACCGCTTGTTCGAGGCTAAGGCCCCCGACCGCCTGCACCGGCGCCGAAACGGCCTGCACCACTTCCCGCAGACGGTCGAGGGGGCTCGGCATGGGCTCGCCCGGGGCGGCGAGGCCCCGGCGCTCGTCGTAGCCGACATGGTGGACGATGTAGTCGCAGCCCAAATCCTCCAGCCGCCGCGCCGCCGCCACCATGTCGTCGCAGGCCAGGTTGTCGCCCATCACCTCGCAGCCGAAGTCCCGCCCGGCCCGCACCACGCATTTCACCGTTTCGTCGTGTGCCCTCGCCATCACCACCACGTGGGTGGCCCCGGCCGTGGCCATCATCTCCGCCTCCAGGTAGCCGCCGTCCATCGTCTTGAGATCCGCCACAATGGGGACGCCGGGAAAGGCCGAGCGCAGCGCGCGGATCCCGTGCAGGCCCTCGGCGAGGATCAGCGGCGTCCCCGCCTCGAGCCAATCGACTCCGGCGCGCAGGGCGAGCGCGGCGGTCTCGAGGGCCTCGTCGATCGAGGTGAGGTCGAGGGAAATCTGGACGATGG
>SLGN01000655.1 GCA_007123695.1 Verrucomicrobiales bacterium | reverse complement strand
TCCTTCTCCGCCCTCGCCTTCTCCTCGGCCTCGACTGCGGCGAGTTCCTCGCCTTTCTTGAGCCGGTGCAGCGCCCCCGCCGCCGCCACGAGCAAAAAGTACTCGGTATGGTACTGCCGGTTGATGAGCCATCCCGAGACGAGGTAGGCGGCAACGAAGACCAGCAGGATGCGGCGGCAACGCTCCTGATCCACGTCGGCCGACTTGAAGAAGATGAGGGTGTGCAGGGCGCACCACATCGCCGCGAGGTAGAAGAAGAGGCCGTAGCGCCCCAGATCGGCCCCGACCTGGACGTAGCTGGCGTGAGTGGCCTTTCTGACTTGGAGGAGGTGGATGCCTTCCTGCCACGGGAACTCGGCGGCGAACTTCTGCCACCCCACTCCGGTCGGATTCATCTTCTCCGTCATCCTCGCCTGCTCCCAGGCGAGAACCCGCCCGAGCACGCCGTGGTCGGCCGAGAGATTGTTCATCTCGCCCATCCGCGGCAGGAAGCTGAGCGCGGAGACCCCGACGACAAGGGCCATCACTACCAAAAGGGCCTGCAGCCAGCGCGGCTTGCCGAGTACGAAGGCGAGGAAGAAGACGCCCGCCCCGACGAGGTAGCCGCCCTTGGACTGCGTCTGCCAGGCGCAGAAAGCGACGATTATACCGAGACCGGGAAAGAGGAAGAACCGGCTCAAGACCGGTGCCTTTTGAAAGTAGAGCAAATAAAGAGCCGCCAGTGCTGGAACCACGCTGTGGCAAAGAGCGTTCGGGTTGTTGTGCAGCCAGGTGCCGATGGCGAGACGGCCGAGCTCGGTGAACCAGATGCTCTTCGCGCCGGTGATGTCGATGCCGAAGGGAACCAGCGCTCCGAAGGCCGCCACCACGACGAGAGACCAGGTCCAAAACTTGAGGTAGAGCAGGAGCCGCGGCCAGGTGTTGACCGATTGCACCGTCAGGGTGTAGAAGGCAAGAAGGGGCAGCACGGCCATCACTGCGGCGTCGCCGAAGAACACGATGTAGCCGAGGTAGGCCAGCATGGCCCAGTCGTGGGGGGTCTTGAGGAAGCCGGGCAAGGGAGACGGGCGCGACCGGGCCGCAAAGAGCGCGATCAGCCAGACCGCGATGATCGGCTTGATGACCTGCGTGCCCGCAAGGCCGGGGAACCAGTCCTGCGGTCGGATGTTGTAGAGCAGCAGGAAGATGACCGAGACGACGAATTCCATGGAGGCCGCATCGCGGCGCAGGGCAGCTTAGCGGAAATGTGCCGGGCCGCAAGAGGTGGGAAGGATCGGAGCGCGTTCGAAGCGGGCAAGATAGCTCGGCGCTTCGGCGCGCGGCGGGAGGATGGGCAAAGTAGTCCAGCGCTTTCGCGCGTTGCGGAGGATGGGCGTGGGTCGCGGAGTCTCCGCAACGACCTGAAGGCCGGGACTACTTTTCGCGTCCGCCACGGGCAAAGTAGTCCAGCGCTTTAGCGCGTTGCGCAGCCCGGGCGTGCGTCGCGGAGTCTCCGCATCGACCTGAAGGTCGGGACTACTTTTCGCGTCCGACACGGGCAGAGAAATCCAGCGCTTTCGCGCGTTGCGGGAGGGATTGACGATTGAGGATTGGTGAATTTTGATTTTTGATTTGGCTCGGGCTTCGAAGCGGATCGCTTTTCGCGTCCGCCACGGGCAAAGTAGTCCAGCGCTTTCGCGCGTTGCGGAGCCCGGGCGTGCGTCGCGGAGTCTCCGCAACGCCCCTCAGTCGGGACTACTTTTCATCAGCGACGCGCCTTCTGCATCCAATCGTCTCCGAACACATCCGGCCACCGCCGACTGAGCTCCTCAGCGGCCGGCCCCAGACGCTCGTAGTCCGCCTCGTCGGCGAAGCTCAAGTAGGGCCGATAGCACATCGGGGCGAGATCCGTGGTCCAGGGCAGCCCTTCCTCCTCGCTGGCGCGGCGCAGATGCTCGTTGAGCCGGTCGAGGGTCAAGCCGGCGGCGATGTTCGCCGCCGCCCACTCCCGAGGGCGCAGCACTTCACCGTGCTCCAGCGCCCAAGCGAGCCGGTCGGGCGCGTCGGCGCCGCGGAAGGTCACTCCCGTCTCCTCGTTGACGTGCGCGCGCGCCGATGCGGGCATCGTCCCGCATCGCGAGCGCCGCCCCGGCCATCAGCGCCTCCACCGCCGCGACGCAGCCGCCCTCCCAGCGGCTGAAGAGGGCCGAGACCTTGGCGCGGCACTGCAACGCGTGAACCTGCTCCACCGGCACGCTTTCGAGATACTCGATCTCCTGCGGAGCGCGGAAGCGCTGCTGCAAGGCCCGAACGTCGTCCAAAGTACGGCCCGAGTCGGGCTGACCGACGCACACGACACGCAGCTCGCGCGGCATCCGCGACAAGGTGCGGAACAGCTCCCAGTGCCGCTTGAAGGGCGCCCAGTTGGAGACGACAAGCAGGTCGATGTCGCGCCGTCCCCACGGCAGCGGCTCGAAATGCCGGGGATCCACCCAGTCGCAGGCAAGGCCGGGAGTGGGGCGCAGGCGCGGGTGGAAGGCGGCAAGCTTGTCCCGCTCGCGGTCGTTGGCGGGTTGGAGGTGGATCGAAATCGGATCGGGCGTCTTCCGCAGCGCCTCGGCCAAAAGATCGTAGCGGGTCGGCGACCAGCTCGGCAACAGCACCACGGTGTAGCGCCGGGCGAAGTCCGCGTAGTCGGGGATGCCGCGCAGGAGCCGCGCCCAGTTGTACTCGAAATAGCTCAGCAGCACGCCACGCTCTCCTCCCGGCCCCGGCGCCTTGAGGAGCAAGGTGCGGGTCAGAGGCGACGAAGGCGAGGCGGGAGACGCGTGCGAGACCGGCTCGAGATCCGGGTTCAACCTTGGCTCAAGCCTCTTGGCGAGACGGGCGAGGAACGCGGGGGCGTCGCTCTGGGCGTAGGCTTGGCAGAGGCGGTCGCCTTCGCCGCCGAGTGCGAGGAGACGAGCGTAGAGCTCGCGCGGTTGACGCTCGTGCTTGAGCCAGTCGGGGATGAAGTAAGGAAGAGACATTTGGCGTTGACGCCTGAGATGGAGC
>SLGN01000042.1 GCA_007123695.1 Verrucomicrobiales bacterium | reverse complement strand
GGCCCTCACCATCGCGGGCGGGGGGCAGTTCACGATCAACAGCAGCGTCTCCGCCACCCCCGCGAGCTGGACCGTCGAGAGCCTCGCCTTCACCGGCGGCACCATTCTCATGGGCGGCAACAACGGGACCGGCAACCCGCGCACCTCGCTCACGATCGGGTCGGGCGGCCTCCTCATGGACGGGCGCGCCCTCAGCATGCTGCACGGCGACGCCGGCACCCTCGTCAACCTCCACGGAGACTTCACCGGCAGCGGCACCAACAACATCTCGCCGACCGGCACCGGCGACGTCGATCCGCTCCTCGACCTCGGGACCGCGACGCGGACCTTCACCGTGCTCTCCGGCACCACCACCATCGGAGTCGAGATCGGCGGCAGCGGCGGACTCATCAAGGACGGCCCCGGGCTGCTCCAGCTCACCGCCGCCAACAGCTACACCGGCGCCACCGCCGTCGCAGGCGGCACCCTCAGCATCGCCGATGTCTCGGGAACGCTCTCCGCCTCCTCCGCCGTCGCCGTGGAGAGCGGAGGCACCCTGCAGATCGGCAGCCCGGCCCTCGCCAACAACGACGGCGTCAGCGACCGCATCAATCCCGCCGCCTCCCTCGCCCTCGCCGGGGGCAGCGTAGTCCTCCTTGCCCCTGCAAGCGGAGCGCACACGCAGAGCCTCGACAGCCTCCACGTCTCCGGCGGCACGAACACCCTCAGCG
The DNA here is from genome assembly GCA_007123695.1 of Verrucomicrobiales bacterium. Lineage (GTDB taxonomy): Bacteria > Verrucomicrobiota > Verrucomicrobiia > Verrucomicrobiales > DEV007 > Arctic95D-9. Next base: position 10,727 of record SLGN01000042.1, on the reverse strand, counting down.
CCCTCGCCAATGCCGGCACCACCACGACCCTCACTTTCACCTCCACCAATCCCTACCAGCGCAGCGACGGCACGGTGAATTTCCAACAAAACCCCGGCGACGGAGGCAGCATCGTTTTCGTACACGCCCCCTCCGGCGTCGGCAACGTCAGCGGCGGCGTACTCGTCGGGGCCACCCTGAACGGCACCGACCTCGTCGCCGCCCAGGCCGGCGTGCTCACCGCGTTCGCCGGGTGGATCCCCACCGGCACCGACACCTGGACGCCCGGCGGCAGCATGGACGTCACCGGCAGCAACCCCGCCGCCTACGCCGCGACCGTGATCGAAGCCCTGCGCTTCAACACGCCCGGAGCCTTCACCCTCACCCTCGACGGCGTCCACAGCATCGACAGCGGCATGCTCCTCGTGACCCCGAACGTCGGGGCGGACCTCTCCCTCATCACCGGAGGCACCCTGCGCGGCGCCTCGGGCGACGCCCTGCGGGTGGCGCAGTTCAACGAAGCCGCCGCCCTCGAGATCGCCTCCGAAATCGCCGACCGCGACGGAGCCACCGGCCTTGAGAAAAGCGGCCCCGGCACCCTCGTTCTCACGGGGGCGAACAGCTACAGCGGCGTCACCCGCGTCGCCGAGGGCACCCTAAGCGCCGCCGACGGCGTCGGCTTGCCTTCGGGCTCCGCCCTCCTCCTCGACGGCGGATTCTTCGCGCCCGCCGACGGCAGCTTCCTCCGCGCTCTCGGGAGCGGGGCGGGCCAAGTAGCTCTCGCCGGGGAATTCGCCGGCTTCAGCGCCCGCGGCCTGCCCGCCACGATCAACCTGGGCGGAGCCGCCGCCACCCTGCAGTGGGGCGGCCCCCATTTCACCACCTCGGTGCTCGTCCTCAACGCCGCCGCCGCCGACGCCGCCCTCGAGTTCCTCAACGGCCTCGATCTGAACGGCCTCGACCGCGAGGTGCGGGTCGATGCCGCCACCGCGACGATCTCCGGCGTGCTCGAAAACAGCCTCGTCGGCAGCCCTGCCGCTCTCGTCAAAACCGGCGACGGCACCCTCGTCCTCGCCAGCGCGAACCTCCACGACGGCGGCGTTCGCGCCGTCGGAGGTATCCTAGGCCTCGGGCACGACGACGCCCTCGGCAGCGGCACGCTTTTCCTCTCCGGCGGTCGCGTCGATGCCGTCGGCGGCGCTCGTCTCATCGACAACGAGGTCCGGATCACCGCCAATTCCTTCATCGGAGGCAGCCAAGATCTCACCTTCACCGGCAGCTTCACGAACGTCGGCGACCGCACGCTCAACACCCAGCTCAGCGGCGGTGCCGTGCTCGAGCTCGTCGGCCCCGTCTACCTTTCCGAATCGGCCACCGCCTCCCGCACCCTCAGCATCACCGGCGGAGGGGACCGCCTTTTCAGCGGCGTCGTCGCCAACAACGCCGACGACAACGCCCTCGCCAGTCACCTCTTCTTCAACGCCAGCGGCACCCTCAGCCTGACCGCCGAAAACACCTACACCGGCCGTACCCTCGCCGCCGGGTCCGGCAGCCTCGTCCTCCACCACGACCGCAGCCTCGGGGCCGTGCCCGACGCCCCCTTCCTCGACTCCCTCATCCTCGCCGGCTCGGGCGGGATGCGGGCGGCCTCCAGCTTCGAGATGCACGCCCACCGCTCCATCGGCATCGGCAACTCCAGCGGCGGCACCGCCACCGTGCGGATCGAGGTCGTCGCCAACGAAACCCTCACCATCGCCGGGACCATCGCCGACCGCACCGTCAACGTGAACGGCTCTCCCACGCCCGCCAACACCGGCGGCTTCAACAAGACCGGCACCGGCGTGCTCGTCCTCTCGGGCGACAACACCTACAGCGGCCCCACCAACGTCTCCAACGGCATTCTCCGGATCGCCTCCGACACCGCGCTCGGCAGCACTGCGGGCAACGTCGCCGTCGCCAACGGACGCCACCTCGAACTCGCCGACGGCGTCACCGTCACCGGCCAGAGCATCACCCTCAACGGCGGCAACGGCACCACCGGGCCGGACTCTCCGAGCGCCAACCGGGGCAGCCTCCAGGCCGCCGCCGGCGCCAGCGCCGAATGGGCCGGACCCGTCGTCCTCGGCGCCACCTCCCGCATCGGCGTGCAAGAGGGCGGCACCCTCGTCGTCAGCGGCGACATCACCGACGGCGGAAACAACTACAACCTGCTGCTCAGCGGCGAGCTCAGCGGCACCGGCGCCCTCGTCATCGCCGGCACCGGCAACAGTTGGGGCGGCCTCACCCAGACCGTGCGCGGCATCGTCCGGCTCGGCGCCCACGACGCCCTGCCCACCGGCACCACCCTCGACATCCACTTCTCCAGCTCCAACAACAGCGAGTACGCCGCCTTCGATCTCGCCGGCTTCAACCAGACCGTCGGCGGTCTCCGCAACGCCGGCGTCTCCGGGGCCAACGCCGACCTCACCAACAGCAGCGACACCCTTTCCACCTTCACCGTCAACCACGGCGGCAACGACAGCTACCACGGCGTCATCACCGGCCTGCTGCGGCTCGTGAAGACCGGCAGCGGCACCCTCACCCTCACCCAGGCCAACGCCCACACCGGAGGCACCGTCGTCAACGAAGGCACCCTGCGGATCACCAATGGCGGTGCCCTCGCCTTCGGCGACCTCGAGGTCAACGGCGGCGCCAGCGCCGGGGGCGTGCTCGACCTCAACAATGTCACCAACGCGATCGTCAACCGTCTCGACGGCACCGCCGGGACCGTCGCCGGCCTCATCGTCAACAACAGCACCACCAACGCCGCCCGCGCTCTCACCGTCGGGGTCAACCACGGAGGCGGGCATTTCGCCGGCAGCCTCGTCGACAACCAAGGCGGTCCCGCCCAAGGCCGCCTCGGACTCACCAAGATCGGCACCGGCACCCTCGTCCTCTCCGGGGCCAACACCCACACCGGAAACACCACCGTGGTCAACGGCACCCTCGTCGCCGATTTCGCCGCCGCCCATCCTCTCGGCAGCAGCCCCCTCATCCTCAGCGGCGGCGAGCTGATCCTCCGCAACGCCACCACCGAGACCATCGGGAGCCTCGCGCTCAACCAGTCCGGCAGCGTCTTCACCAGCAGCGTCCTGCGGATCGAGGACGGCGCCACCATCACCATCCCCACCTTCACCGGAGCCGGCTTCGCCCCCCTGCTGATCGACCTCAGCGGCGGCGCGACCCTCGTCGTCGACTCCCTCTCCACCGCCAACACCGCCAACGGCGTCCTCGTCCAAGGCGGCAGCAACCGCGCCACGATCTACCTGCGCGACGACGCCGGGACCGGCTTCGCGACCCGCAACGCCAGCAACGAGATCGTCCGCTACACCGACGCCACCGCCCTCACCGCCAGCAACAGCTCGAACAACACCAACTACCGCCTTGACGCGGACCTCGCCCGCAGCGCCACCCTCGCCTTCCACACCCTGCAGCTCCACGCCGAGGGCGCCCCGCTCACCCTCGACATGGGGGCCAACAACCTCAATCCCAACGGGCAAGGGCGAGGCGTCCTCGTGACCGGCGACGAGGACGTCACCATCGCGTCCACCAGCGGCGTCGTCAGCAGCGGCACCTCCATCTTCATCGCCAACTACGGCGAGGGCACCCTCCACTTCGCCCCCGGCCTTTCCGGCGTCGCCACCATCTCCTCCGGCCCCGGCCTCGTCAGCTACACCAACAGCGCCAACCCCAGCGACCTCTACGTCGCCAACGGCGTCTTCCGCATGGGCGGTGCCGACCGCAACTACGGCAACAACATCGTCCGCATCTACGGCGGCGGCGTGCTCGAGCTGGGAGCCGACCTCAACGGGGCCGCCGACGGCGACTTCACCCGAGGCACCGGGCAGGGCTCCGGGCAAGTCGCCCTGATCGGCAACGGCGGCTTCAGCGCCCACGGGGCCGACCGCCTCGTCGCCCTCGGCGGTGTCGCCAGCCCCGAAGCGCTCGTCTGGGGCGAGTCGAACTTCCTCAGCGGCCCCGGCGGAGACAACAACTATCTCCTCCAGCTTGGCTCGGACCATTCCACCCACACCCTCGACTTCCGCAACGACATCGACCTCGGCGACCGCGTCCGCATCGTCCAAGTCGCCGACGGCGTCCACGCCGACAACATCGACGGTCGCCTCTCCGGCGTTCTCAGCGGCGACGGCAGCCTCCTCAAGACCGGCGACGGCGTCCTCGAGCTGACCGGCGCCAACGCCTACTCCGGCGGCACCACCGTGCGCGAAGGTTCCCTCATCGTCGGCAACACGAGCGGCAGCGGCACCGGCAGCGGGACTCTGCTTGTCGAGACCGGGGCTCTGCTCGGCGGCAGCGGCACTGTCGGCGGCAACGCCACCGTGCAGGCCGGAGCCTTCCTCACCGGCGGTCTCGACGGCACCCACGCCCCCGGCGCTCCCGGCACCCTGGGGCAGCTCAGCTTCGCCGGCGACCTTCACGCCGCCGGCAGCCACTGGCTCATCGACCTCGTGCAGGACGCCACCCTCGCCTCCGACCGCATCCACGTCGGCTCCGGCCACCTCGACATCGCCGGCGCCGGCCTTACCTTGATCCTTTCCGGCAGCAACTTCCAAGCCGACGGCGTCTACACCATCGCCACCTACGGCACCCTCTCCGGCACCTTCGCCGGACTGAACGACGGCGATTTCGTCACCCCCGACTACTTCATCAACTACGGCAGCGGGACCAACGGCACCATCACCCTCACCGCCGTGCCCGAGCCCGGCGCCCTCGGCCTGCTCGGCCTAATCCTCGGCGGCCTGCTCACGCGGAGGAGGATGCGGGGGAATGGGTAGTCAGAAGCAGCTCCACACCAGCCTGCGCTACCATAGCGAGGTTCGACGCCAACGCTTTTTCACGCCTGCCCTGATGGTGCCGCCACCCGGACCTTCGACCGCCATCGCCTACGCTGCGCATGAGGCGCGGCTGACCGATAGCGCCACACCGAAACAGGGTTAAGGGTTGAAATCAAGAGGGTCATGTCACTAAAAGATGATCTTCAATTCGCCTCCTGTACTTGCGCTGCCAGGCATGAAGATGAGGCTCTACAGGAATGAGATGATCAGGCACAGGAAGCCCATCGCTCTCGCGGCTGGAATCAACCTCATAGGATTCGCCGGCTACAGAAGGCGCACGAACGGCGAGTAGAACCAAAAATAAGCCGGGGAGCTTCATGTTCTGACCGAACGGTGAGGCTAGACGCGGATATGGAGCGCAGCGGAATATCCGCTGCCTACGCCGTCTGAATCTGCGGAGTAAGGGCGTGGAGATATTCGGGGGCAAAGTCTGCTCCGTTTGGCCATGTGAGGGTGTGCCCTTCAAGCGTGAACTGCTTGAAATATTCAGTGTCCCTCAATGGATCGAAAATCGGGCCATCCAATTCATTCTTTAGATCGACCTGGCCATCTGTTCCATCGCTGAATTTTAACCATACGCGGTGGCCATCCAGATACTCCGCGTCTTCAATATGTAAGAATTTCATTATTCGAGAGGTTGGATCGGTTCGAGTGGTTTCCGCTGCTCCGCAAGCTCCCAGTCACGGAAAAGCGCTTCTTTATTCATTTCATACCATTCCAAAACGAATTTCAAAGCGCGTCTTGGAAAACGGCCCGCTACGACGCCGGTAGCAATGTCGACCGTGATTTCATACTCGCCATACTCCGCGTGGAAATGCGGTGGGGCATGGTCGCGGTAATACATCCGGATGATGACTCCGAGAAACCTGGAAATTTCAGGCATATTGGTAAGGTAGGGGATCGCCGTATGAGTTTCAATTTCTTTCGCGGATCGGCAGGTCGCAGGCGTCGGCGAAGCCGTTGCCTGTCGGCCCTTGTTGAACTAAGCCGCTACGCGGCGCTGCGATTCGGGCGTCTCTTGGGCGGGCGGTTTTCGGGGGTGGTCGATCATGGGGAGACCGTAGCATGATGGGCGGGCCATGAACAAGCCCAAATCCATCCCATCCGCCCCGAACGCGTCCTCCAAGCCCCGTCGCCCTGAACCCGGGCGCCTCCACCGCAACCCCCTCGACTACGAGCACCGCTGCCGCTCGATGGCCGAGTTCGCCAAGATGCTCAACCTCCGCCACGACTCCAACCCCACGCAACCCGTCTACTACCGGGACATGCGCCTGCTCCACGAGCCCTTCCGCAGGGGAACCCCGCCCTGCCCATGCTGCGGTAAGCCGATGATGCGGCTGCTGAAGCTCGAACCGAGCGATCCCGCGAGGCCCGCCTCTCGCCGCATGAGCCTTCCGATCCATCGCCCGAAAACACGTCGACCGACGGATGCTCCCGCCGGAACGGCCTCCTCGTGCACGCCGCCAGAGAAAACGGCCCGGACCAGCCACGCGCTGCGCCCCGGGGCTGCCGGAACTGCTTTCGCACCGGAGGCGGAGCTGGCTCGTGAGCCGACTGCCGACGCCGAAACGGGTCTTCGAAACCTCCCCCGGCCCTCCGCCCAAACACTGCCCGCATAAGACCGGGGCACCACCCCCGCCGGACTTGTTCAACTATGGGTGCGGTCCAAGGGCTCGTTCCTCGCCTCGGCTGCACCCTTTATTGTTCGCTTCGCTCATTTGAAGTGAAAGTGATGGAAGACGAAGCTGGTGAATACGCGATCCATCCCGTCACAGGGAAGCGGATAAATCGACCGGAAGCGATGGATCGACACAACGGAAGGTTACATCGTTAGAATCTCAATGCAATCAGCCGATCTCTGACTCAGCGGGAGTTCGGTTATCAGCCACGTCCCTACCCGTGCCGGGTTGTCAGGAAGAACCGTGATTTCCATGTGCGCCTCAAACATCCCTTCATCATCAGGTCCAGCGAGATGCAGCGTCCCGTTGCCCGTGGCGATTCCTTCCTGTGGTGGGTTACCTCCCACGGAAAAGACTCGGAATTCAATGTCTTTCCCGTCAAGGGCTTCAGCATCGTGTTTGAGTTTGATTGGATTTCTCATTTTCAAAGCGATTGAGGTAGGGACGCCCGTTACCGGGCGCCCCCCTCGCAGATCCCTGCGTGCGATTTTCCCGCACAGGGCTCCTCAGAGAGACGCGCAAACGGACACGGCTTCGGTACTGAGTAGCCAAACCGCGCCACAAATGCAAGCAGGGAGCGTGACACGTTCTTACTCGACCTCGATGAGACCCGGCCCCGCTCACCAATTCGCGGGACAGGATGCTGCCTTCTCCGTAACGTTAGCGGATCGGCTCTCATTGCTTACTCTTACGAGGCTGTATCCATCTTAGGGGCGTTGCGGTGTTCCCTGCGGCCTGTTTTTTCCCGTCCCAAAGTTTCTTTTCGCTGCTGAGGCTTTCTGATTCATTCTGCTTCACGGGTCTCGGTCAAGGGGCCGGGTCGGCACGATGAATCCAGTACGGCTTAGGTAGGCCTCGGCGCCACGCCGGTTTCCTTCGGCGTTCCAATGGAAATCTCCGGAACCGAAGAAGAGATCCTCGCGCCCCTCGGCAAGGCCGCTCTCGATCTCGACGAAGCGCACGCCGGGCAGCCCATCGCAGATCCGCTCGACCGTCACCGAGGCGGCGGATCGTATGCCCGGATCGCCGAGCAGCGGGTAGACGGCGATCTCGACCGGCACGCTGCGTCCCTCGCAGAGTTCGGCGATCTGTCCGAGCAGCAGAGCCATGGCCTCGGCCCGGTCTCCCGAAAAACCTTCCGGCAGCTCGGGGGAAAGCTCTCCGGCGGCTCCCGCCCGGGCGGCTTCCGTCGCCTTGCCGCGCTGCCGGCGCAGCTCCTTCGCGACAGCGGTGCAGTAGGAAAGGAAGGCGCAGGCTCGGCTCCGTCTCGCGAGAACGGAGCTGATCCCCCCGATCCGGCTGGCCACGGGCTGGTTGGCGATCTCCCAACCCGCCTCGGTGGCGACGAGGTGGGGCGCGGTGCCGTTCTTCGAGGTGAGGTTGTCGTCGAAATCGTTGGCGCAGACCATGAGCAGCAGCTTCGCGGGAGCGGATCGGGATTCGAGCAGTTGTTCGAGCAGGAGCCGCTCCTGCAGGGTGCCGTAGGCGTTGATGCCGTAGTTGCGGACCCGCAGACCGGGGCCGGCGGCCTTTTGCAAATGGTCGGTGAAAAGTTCGCCGGCGGCGACGCCCCAGCCCCAGACGGTCGAGTCGCCGAGAACCCACAGATCGGGGGCGCCTTCCTCGACTTCGGCCTCGGCGCCCTTGCGGAAGCCCTCGCCGTCGGTCTCCACGGGGATGTCGAAGAGGCGAGTCTTGAAGCGTCCGGAATAGCCGGGGACGCCGCGCCACCCGAGATCCGGGTCGGTCCGGTGGAAGCCGGAGAGCGGCGAGCTCACCGCAGGGGTGTAGTCGAGAATCCGCAACAGCAGCTCGACGAGGGCGAAGCCGACGAGCAGCGACAGGACGAGGGCGGCGCCCCGCTTCGCAAAGGCCTTGAATCTCCCGCCGCGGTCCGCCATGGCCAAGTTCGGGCCGTCCTCCTTTCCGAAGGACGGCACCGCATCAGAAAAGGGTGTAGATGAAGGGCGCCGCCCCCGTCCCGGCGAGGAGGATGAGGACGCCGAAGAGGAGCAGGATGACGAGGATGGGGGCCAGCCACCACTTCTTGTTCTCCCGGAGGAAGGAAACGAACTCGGTTGCGAGCCCGATGCGGGATCCGCCGCGGGCGGCTTCCTCGAAGGCGCTTTTCTTTTCTTCCATGGCGCTTTGGTGGTTTGGTCGGGGTGGAGGCTCGGCGGTGGCCGGGGTCAATGCTGGCGGAAGTAGCTCGCCGGCTCCGGCTCGGGGGGCCGGGGCTCCCAGTAGCTGTCCGCCTCGGGGTCGGGGCGCAGCTTCAGTTCGTCGCGACCGACCCATCGAAAGAAGAGTCCGATGGGGACGAATGCAACGGCAAAGATGAGCAGCATCACGGCGAAAGCGATGGGCGGGCCCACCACCGCCGAGAAGCCGGTGAGGACGAGGTAGAGGGGCCTGAGCCAGGCGGGGCGAGAGGCCGCGAGCAGGGCAGCGAGCACGCCGATGCCCCAGAGCACCGACGGCACGAGCCAGCGCCCCTCGGCGAAACAGCCGAAGCGCCAGCCGACGAGGGCTCCGACGAGGCCGAAGCCGACGAGGCTGATCCAGCCGAACTGCCGCAGCTTCCTTTCGTCGGGGTTCCAATCGAGTTCGATCATGGCGGGGCGGATTGCGCTACTCAGTCGAGCGCGAATTTGCCGAGATGGCGTTGCAGAAGGCCGGGGTCGAATGCGGGCTGGTCCTCCTTGCGAAGGATGTGGCGCCCCAGCACGAGGACGTCCATGTCCGTCGCCATGAAGCAGAACCAGGCGCTCTCGGGAGATTCGACGATGGGCTCGCCGCGCACGTTGAAGCTGGTGTTGATGAGGGCGGGGCATCCGGTGATCCCCTCGAAGGCCGAGAGCAGCGCGTGGTAGAGAGGATTGCGCGTCTCGTCGACCGTCTGGACCCGGGCGGAGTGATCGACGTGGGTGACCCCCTGGATGCGGGAGCGGGGCACGGCGAGCTTTTCAAGGCCGACGGCGCGGCGCAGGGCCTCGGAATCGCCATCGCGCTGGCTTTCGGCGACCGGGGCGACCACCAGCATGTAGGGGCTCTCCTCGCCCGGCCGCACCTCGAAGAGCTCGTGCGCCCTTTCCTTCAGCACGCTCGGGGCGAAGGGCCGGAAGGATTCGCGGAACTTGATCTTGAGGTTCATGGTGCGCTGCATGTCCGGCGAGCGCGGATCGCCGAGGATGCTGCGGGCGCCGAGGGCCCGCGGACCGAACTCCATCCGCCCCTGGAACCAGCCGACGACTTTCTCCTCAGCGAGGAGCCCGGCCACCTTCTCGACCAGTTCGGCGTCGTCCGCCGCCGTGGTGCGGACCGCCCCGACCGAGTCGAGGTAGCGTGCGACCTGCCCGTCGTCGTAGGAGGTGCCGAGCAGGGAGCCTTGCTGCGAGTCCGGCATCCCGGGCGTCCTCTCCTTTTCGAGGAGCTGATGCCAGACGAAGAGCGCCGCCCCGAGGGCGCCGCCGGCGTCGCCCGCGGCAGGCTGGGTCCAGATGCGGTCGAAGGGCCCTTCGCGCAGCAGGCGACCGTTGCTGACGCAGTTGAGCGCGACGCCACCGGCGAGGCAAAGGTTGCGCGCGCCGGTCAATTCGTGGGCCTTCTCCGCGATGCCGAGCATGGCCCGCTCGGTGACTCGCTGGATGCTTGCGGCGAGGTCCATGTGGAAGGGAGTGAGCTCGCTCTCGGGCGCCCGCGGCGGAGCGCCGAAAAGATCGTGGAACTTCCTCCCGGTCATGGTGAGACCGGTGCAGTAGTCGAAGTAGGACAGATCGAGACGGAAGGAGCCGTCGGGCTTGAGATCGACGAGCGTGTCGAGGATGAGCTGCTCGAAGCGCGGCTCGCCGTAGGGCGCGAGGCCCATCAGCTTGTATTCGCCGCTGTTGACCCGGAATCCGGCGTAGTAGGTGAAGGCCGAGTAGAGCAGCCCGAGGCTGTGGGGAAAGCGCAGCTCGGAGAGCCCCTCGAGCCGCCGCCCGCGGCCGCGGAAGATCGAGGTGGTGGTCCACTCCCCCACCCCGTCGGCGCAGACCACGGCGGCCTCCTCGAAGGGGCTGGGATAGAAGGCGCTGGCGGCGTGGGATTCGTGGTGGCTGGTGAAGACGAGCGGCCCCCGCCAGCGTTCCCCGCCCCCGGCCCGCGCGAGCCCCCGGGAAAGTTCGCGCCGCAG
>SLGN01000664.1 GCA_007123695.1 Verrucomicrobiales bacterium | reverse complement strand
TCGCCGCGGGAACGGCGGTGAGCTCTTCGCCGCACTCGAGTCGATTCTCGCCGGCTCTTCGCACGACGACGTCCTGGCGCTGGAGAAGCTCATCTCCAAGCACGCCGCGCGGGCCAAGACGGCCCGGCGAGAGCGCACCGACTACGAACTCTCCGGAGACTGGCGCGAGGGCGGCTACCCCTACCGGAATCTGCTTTCCCGCCGCACCTACGAGCGCGACAAGTACAAGCTGCAAGTCGAGCTGCTCAAGCTCCAGTCGTGGGTGCGCGATTCGGGTCAGCGGGTCGTGATTCTCTTCGAAGGACGCGACGCGGCGGGGAAGGGCGGGACGATCAAGCGGTTCATGGAGCACCTGAACCCCCGCGGCGCGCGGGTCGTCGCCCTCGGGAAACCAACCGAGGAGGAGAGGGGCCAGTGGTATTTCCAGCGCTACGTCGAGCATCTGCCGACCCGCGGAGAGATGGTGCTCTTCGACCGCTCCTGGTACAACCGGGCCGGCGTCGAGCGGGTCATGGGCTTTTGCAGCGATGAGGAATACAGGGAGTTCGTGAGGCAGGCGCCCGAATTCGAACGCAACCTCGTCCGCAGCGGCATTCACCTGATCAAATTCTGGTTCTCCGTCAGCCGCAAGGAGCAGCGCCGCCGTTTCACCGAGCGGAAGTCGCACCCGCTGAAGCAGTGGAAGCTCTCGCCGGTCGATCTCGCCTCTCTGGACAAGTGGGACGCCTACACCGCGGCAAAGGAAGCGATGTTCTTCAACACGGACACGGCGGATGCTCCGTGGACCGTGGTCAAGTCCGACTGCAAGAAGCGGGCCCGTCTCAATGCCCTGCGCTACGTGCTGCACAAGCTGCCCTACGCGAAGAAGGAAACCAAGCAGATCGGACCGATCGACCCCCTGCTCGTCGGTCGCGCCAACGTCGTCTACGAACGCGGCGAATCGGCGGACATCGCCCTGATTTGAGTCGAGCGCTCGTCCCTGGCGCGGTCGTTGTTGCGCCCCCGGTCCGAAGTTTGGCAGCGCGGGCACCAGCAGGTGGTGCGTCCCCGCAGGTCGGCCCTCACCAGTTCCGTGCGGCAGCCGCGGCGCGGACAGGTGCCACCGTCGCGCCATCGATGGTTCATCAGCCAGGTGTTGGGCAAGTCGCCCCAGTCGGTTCCGATGACGTCCATCGCCACGCGGGAGACGCGCCGCGTCGTCTTCCAAACACCGTCGAGCTGCGGGCCGGTCGCCGTCGCGACGGGGGCCGAGGGCGTCAGGCGGAGCTGCCAGCAGATCTCGTCGGCCATCCAGTTGCCGATTCCCGGAAAGGCGCGCTGGTCAAGCAGCAGCGTCTTCAGCGGCGTCTTGGGAAAGCGCCGCGCGAAGGAGTGGACCAAGCTCTTGGTGAAGCGGCGGTCGAGAGGCTGGGGAGGCAGCTCGGTCCACCATGTCGGAGGATCCCCGGTATCGACGAGGTCGAGCGAAAGCTTTCCGAACATGCGGGAATCGCTGAAGACCAACGAAAGCGTCGCAAGCGACAGGACGAGGTGCTCGTGCTTGGCGGGGATGTGGTCGGGCGGGGCGGTGCAGAGTTTTCCCGTCATGCCGAGGTGCAGCCCGAGCCAGGCGCCGCCGGAGAACTCGAAAAGCATGCGTTTTCCGTGGGTGCGGCCACCGAGGAAGGTGCGCCCCGCAAGTCCGCGTCGGATGGCGGCGGCGGGGATCTCGCGGTAGATCCGCGCGGCCGGATGGGTCTGGATCCGCTCGACCTCCAGACCGACGCCCCCTTGCCACTGGCGGCAGTAGTAGGCGACCTCGGCGAGTTCCGGCATAAGGCGGGTCGGGGCTTCAGCTGATGCCGCGCTCGGAGGCGGCGACGAAGTCGATCAGGGCGTCGATCTCGGGTCCGCGCTCGGGCCAGGCACGCAGGACATCGAGCGACTCGCGGTAGTTCCGCTGTTCCCGGTAGAGGACGCGGTGGGCCTTTTTGATGAGAGCCACGGACTCGTCTGAGAACCCGCGTCGGCCAAGGCCGACGGAATTGATCGCCCGGACCTTCGCGGGATTGCCGTCGGCGATCATGTAGGGCGGCACGTCCTGGACGATCTTGGAGCAGCCTCCGGTGAGGGCGTGCGCACCGATGCGGCAGAACTGGTGCACCGCCGTGAGCCCGCCGATGACGGCGTGGTCGCCCACGGCGACGTGGCCCGCGAGGGTTCCGTTGTTCGAGAAGATGACGTGGTCGCCGACGACGCAGTCGTGGGCGATGTGGCTGTAGGCGAGAAAGTTGCCATGGCTGCCGACCACGGTGCGGGAGCCAGGCGCAGTGCCCCGGTTGACGGTGCAGAACTCGCGGAAGGTGTTGCCTTCGCCCACCTCCAGATAGGTCGGTTCGCCTGCGTATTTCAGATCCTGGGTACGCTGCCCGACCGAGGCGAAGGGGTAGAATTCGTTGTTCGGCCCGATTTCGCTCGGCCCCGCTAGGGTCACGTGGCTGTGGAGCCGGCAGCCGCTGCCCAGCCGAACGCCGGCGCCGATCACGCAATAGGGGCCGATCTCGACCCCGTCGGCGAGCTCGGCGGCAGGATCGACCACGGCGGTGGGGTGGATCTTGGCTGGCATGACAGGGGCGGAGTGGCTGGACGGGTGGGCGGAAGGAGGCAGAGGCACCGCTCCGCTCAAGTGAGCAAGGCGAACTTCACCTCGGCCTCGGAAACGGTTTCCCCGTTGACGATGCAGCGGCATTTCGCATGGCTGATGTTGCGGCGCATGCTGAGGATCTCGGCTTCGATGAAAAGGGTGTCGCCCGGTAGCACCGGCTTGCGGAACTTCACTTTGTCGGCGCTCATGAAGTAGCCGATCTTGCCTTGGTTCTCGGGGCGCCGCAGCATCGTGATGCTCGAAACCTGGGCCATCGCCTCGACCTGGAGCACGCCCGGCATCACGGGGTGGCCGGGAAAGTGGCCTTGGAAATAGGGTTCGTTGATCGTGACCTGCTTCACCCCGGTGCACTTGGACTCGCCCTCGAACGCGACGATGCGGTCGACCATCAT
>SLGN01000463.1 GCA_007123695.1 Verrucomicrobiales bacterium | reverse complement strand
GGCGGGGCGGGCCCTTCGGCGACCTCGACGGAGCTGTCCACTGTCGGCGAGGGCGCTTGGTTTTCGCGAAATTCCGTGCCGTTTCGGTCGGAGCTGCTTGCGGACCCTTCCCGGTCCCCGACGGGGGCGGGTGATTCCTCCCTCAACCGTTTCAGTTCCTCGATCATCTCGGTCGCCTCGGCGAGCTGGGCACGGAGCAGCTCCAGTTCGTTGTCCCCTGAAGCGGGGCCGGATGGTTTCGATCCGCCCGACAATTCCGATTGACCATTGTAACCCGATGGTTCGGCTCCGCCGCCTGCAGATGCCAGAGCAGGATCTGCGAAACGCCCGCTCGTGTAGGGCTTCTGCGCAGACCTGCCTTTCTCGCCGATCCTGCTCGACTCTTCTTCGGTCCTAAAAGCATCCAAGCTTTCCGACCCCGCAACGCCCGTTCGTTTCTCTGGCGCCTTTGGCTCCGATTCGAACAGAGACCCGAACAACCTGGAGATTCGACCTGGCGAACTCGAATCGGCATCGACTCCCCGCTCTGAATCGCACGACGAGAGCAAAAGCGCCGGAAAAATCACGGCAATCAGTGTGGATGCGGCAGGGCGGTAGATGATCATCGCGTTCTAAAAGGTCTGCATTTGAATCGCCATATCCCCGCGTGCGGTGGAATTCTAGAGGCGTCGATTCCAACGGGTCCGTTCCCTCGTCGTCAACGGTTTCATGGAAGCTGCCGTGTTTTTTGGCAGGAGTCAGACCGCTCTGTCCATGCGCATCCGTGTGACTCGCTGTTGGCGGGTGAGGAGCCGCCTCTGCTTGCGAAGCCTGGCGATTCTCGGCGCGTTTCCGCCGCGCCGGGCCGATGCGAACTGCCTCTTCGCCCGATTCAGTCTTAGGGAGGTTTGCCTGTGCGCCCGCCGAAGCGCTTGGTAGCGGGGGGAGACGCCCAAGATTTTGACGGTGACAAACGCGGGATCCCCTGCATCGGCGTCATACGTCAGGTCGATCGACCAGATCGGTTCCTCCGGATCGAGCAGAACCGTGAACGTTCGGTCCCCTGCCGAACCGGTAAACGGTATCGCTAGAACCAAGTGTCTCGTCCGCGAATTTCCGGTATCGAAATAGATTGTGTTGTAGCCCCACAAACCTCTGGAATAGTTGTAGTCCCGACCGTACCGCGCGGTAACTTCCTGGGTGCGCCAGACCATTCGGGAATGGGAGTTGGTGGGGTTTCCGAGGATCTCCACAGGAATCCGGATGGCGCCAACTCTCTGGTTCACGGTGATCGAGTCTGTGGTGAAACGAACAGTGATTCGTGCGTTGACGCTACTTGGCAAAAGCCCCAACAACGACGAACCGAACGCAAGACCGCAGAAAAGAGCCTTGCCGAAGGAATTCGTGGGAACGGGCACGTGAGGTCCCCGGCTGCGAGCGGAGCGACCCTTCAACCGCTTGGGTCTCGTCTTGGGAGAAAGCCACCCTCGGAACCGGATTCGTTTTCCGGGACCGTCTCCGCGATTCACTCTCCGATCAACGTGCATCTCCGGGAAAGATCGCTGGCCCTCTGGCGCGGTTTTCGTCATAACAAGCCGGATGAATTGCTGGAAAATCGCTTTTGCAACCCCTCGTCTACTCTCTTGGCGAAGGCCGACGGTCGGAAAGGAGGGGCGGGCGGAGGCAGGGGCGTTCAAGACCATCGGGTTTAGATTTGCCCGAATCAGGTTCGCAAGTCAATGGTTTTCCGGCGGATTTCTCCGGTTGACGTAGGGAACGCCGGCATTCTCGAGGGGCTGGAGCGTGAGCGGGTGCGTCCGGCGCCGTCATGGGCGGGCGCGACTGCATCCCTTTGGACCCGTAGAGTCTCCGGCGTTCCGTAGGCTTGCCATCGAGGCCTGGCCGTCTTCGATGAATGGATCCCTGCTCCGCCCTTCCCTCGCAATCTTGCCCTGCGGCCTTGCCGTCTCGGTCCTCCCCGTCAAGCTGCATGAACCGCAGTCCCGCTTCAAGCAGCGGCGGATGCCGATTCACGAGTTTCGGCCGCTGGCAATCCGGCGAACGCATCCCCCACGGTGCGGTAGGGCTCGTTGCAAAAGCTCGGTTCGCCGGAGTGCGTGGGCATCGGGAAGCTGAATTTCGCCCGGCCAACAGCGTCCCGGCGGAAACCGACGACGAAGAGCCGCCGCCGCAGTTGGGGAGTGCCGTAGTCGGCGGCGTTGAGGACCGACGACTCCACCGAGTAGCCCAGGCCGGCGAGCCGGTCGAGAATGTCGCCGAGCAGCCGCCCGCCCTCGATCGCCCGAAGGTTGGAGACGTTCTCGAAAAGAAAACAGGCGGGCCGCAGCGATTCGACGCAGCGGATGAACTCGTGGATCATGCGGCCACGGTCGTCGCCAGTCCCTTTCTGTCGGCCCGCTTGGCTGAAGGCTTGGCATGGAGGGCCACCGATGATCGCGTCGGGACGGAACGAAAGCCCGCCCGGATCGAAGTCGCGGATGTCGCCTTCCCGCACTTCGAGGTACGGTGCGGCATTCCGCCGCAAGGTGGCGCAACTGTCGGCGTCGAACTCCACCGCCTCCCGGATCGTCCACGAAGCGCTTTCGAAACCGACGTCCAGCCCTCCGGCCCCGGAGAAAAGGCTCAGCACTTCGGGCTTCGGCGACGCGACGGCTCCGTGGCGGCCTCCGAAGTCGAGCATCTCGCGACCGAGCGCCGCCGCCAGCGGCACTGGCACCGCGTTGCCGACTTGGCGCTGCACGCTGGTCAGCGTGCCCTCGAAGACCCAGTCGTCGGGAAACCCCTGCAACCGCGCCGCCTCGCGCGGCGTGACGAAGCGGTCTTCCGTCGGGTGGACGAATTTGTTGAAGATGTAGCCGGTGACGGTCAGCGACGGGCGGGCGGGGTCGAGGCGGATCATCCGCAAGTTCGGTCCCCCTTTGCGGTTGGGGTCCTCCTCATTCGCATCAATCTAAGCAGATAACCGATTGAAATAGAACGAGTTAAATATTAAGAAAACGCGATTTTCCCCTTGACTTTGCGAGAGAGCCGGCAGGTTTTCTATGCAAAGAACTTCGCC
>SLGN01000504.1 GCA_007123695.1 Verrucomicrobiales bacterium | reverse complement strand
GCGCTCGACCATTTCGCCCTGGCGGCGGATGTAGCCTTCGTATTTGACGTCGATCTCGACGAGTTCCCAGATTTCGGGGGAGTGCTGGTCGCGGAGTTCGGCGGGGAACTCGGTCCAGCTCGCCTCGGGCCGGCGGAGCCATTTCGCGAGGCTGCCCTCGGCGGTGTGGGTGGTCTCGAGAATCCTGCGCAACGCGTCGATGCGCTGCTGCTTGGCACGGGTCGCGGCGGCGAAGGCGGGCGGGACGAGGCCGGCGCGTTCGCCGGTTGCGAGCAGGCGCAGGTCGGCGTTGTCGTGGCGCAGCAGCAGTCGGTGCTCGGCCCGGCTCGTGAACATGCGGTAGGGTTCGTCGGTGCCCTTGGTGACGAGATCGTCGACCATCACGCCGATGTAGGACTCGTCGCGACCGAGAACGAACTCGGGTCGGCCGGCCACCTTGAGCGCGGCGTTGGCCCCGGCGACGAGACCCTGGCCGGCGGCTTCCTCGTATCCGGAGGTCCCGTTGATCTGTCCGGCGAAATAGAGTCCCGAGACGGTTTTCGTCTCCAGGGTGGGGTGGAGCTGGGTGGGCACGCAGTAGTCGTATTCCACGGCGTAGCCGGGGCGGATGATTTCGGCGTTCTCCAGTCCGGGGATGGCGCGGATGAAGCGGTGCTGCACTTCGAAGGGCAGCGAAGTCGAGACGCCGTTGACGTAGTATTCGAGCGTGTGGCGGCCCTCCGGTTCGAGGAAGACTTGGTGGCGCTCCTTTTCCGCGAAGCGAACCACTTTGTCCTCGATCGAGGGACAGTAGCGGGGACCGACGCCCTCGATGCGGCCCGAATACATCGGCGACTTGTCGAGGTTCGCGAGGATCGTCTCGTGGGTCTCGGCGCCGGTGTAGGTGATCCAGCAGGGGAGTTGTTCCACGTGGAACGCCGGGTCCGACCAGCGGTTCAGGGTGAAGATTTCGTCGTCGCCGGCGGCTTCGTCGCGCGAGCGGAAGGAGAAGAGCGGGGGAGGGGAGTCGCCGTCCTGCCTTTCGCATTTGGAAAAGTCGATGGAGCGTCCGTTGAGCCGGCAGGGGGTTCCGGTCTTGAACCGGCGCACTTCGAACCCGAGGCGGCGGAGATCGTCGCTGAGGGTGGAGGTCGCGTCGCCCATGCGGCCGCCCTTTTGGTTCTGCAGGCCGACGTGCATCAGTCCGCGCATGAAGGTGCCGGTGGTGATGACGACGGAGGCGGCTTCGTAGCGCACTCCGAGCCCGGTCTCGGCGCCGCAGACGGTGTCGTCCACGACGACGAGCGAGGCGATGTTTCCCTGGTGGAGGTCGATACCGGGTTCCCGCTCGAGCAGCCACTTCATCCGGAACTGGTAGGCCTTCTTGTCGCATTGCGCACGCGGGGCGCGGACGCTGGGCCCCTTTCTCGCGTTCAGGATGCGGAACTGGATCGCGGTGGCGTCGGTGTTCAGCGCCATGGCCCCGCCGAGGGCGTCGATCTCGCGCACCATGTGTCCTTTTCCAAGCCCGCCGATGGCCGGGTTGCAGGACATCTGCCCGAGGGTGTCGAGGTTCTGGCTGAGCAGGGCGACGGAGGCCCCGAGGCGCGAGGCGGCGAGCGCGGCCTCGATCCCGGCGTGGCCGCCGCCGACTATCAGCACATCGTATCTTTTCGGGTAGACAAACATCTCGATTCTCCAAAATGTTCCACGTGGAACAACGCGGGGCACCGGGGCGGGATGGCAAAAAAAATCGCCCCTTTCCGTTTTCCTTACTGGGGAGTTTACGCTACCGTGCGCGCCCTTCCAACTGCGGGGAACGTTTTCTTTTCCGATGGCAACAAAATCAGCTAATCCGACTGCCGCACCCTTTTCCGATGCGCCGATCAACGCAAAACTGACGGCGCAGGACAAGATCGATCTGCTGCGCACCATGGTCCGCATCCGGCGCTTCGAGCAGACCTCCCTCAAGTACTACCACGACGGGCACATCGGCGGCTTCCTCCACCTCTACATCGGGCAGGAGTCGGTGGCGGTCGGCAGCATCTCGCTCCTTGGCGAGAACGACCACGTCATCACCGCCTACCGCGACCACGGGCACGGCCTCGCCGTGGGCATGAGCATGGAGGAGTGCATGGCCGAGCTTTTCGGAAAGAAGACCGGTTGCTCGAAGGGCAAGGGCGGCTCGATGCACTACTTCGCCCCCGACAAGAACTACTGGGGCGGCCACGGCATCGTCGGCGGTCAGACTCCGCTCGGCGCCGGGCTCGCCTTCGCGCTCAAATACAAGGGTCTCGAGGGCTGCTGCATCTGCTACCTCGGCGACGGCGCCATCAACCAGGGCGCCTTCCACGAGTCGCTCAACCTCGCCGCCCTTTGGGATCTGCCCGTGATCTACATCATCGAAAACAACGGCTACTCCATGGGCACCTCGCAGGCGCGCTCCTCGGCCCATCCCGAGGCCGGTCTCGCCGTCCGCGCCGAGGGCTACGACATGGCCTGGGCCAAGATCGACGGCGTCTCCGTCTACGAGATTCGCGCCGGGGTGCAGGAAGCCGTCGAGCGTGCCCACAAGGAGTCGAAGCCGACCCTTCTCGAGATCCTCACCTATCGGCACAAGGGCCACTCCGTCGCCGACGCCAACGCCGAGAAATACCGGACCAAGGAAGAGATCCAGAAATACATCCAGGAACACGACCCGATCGAGTTCTGGAAGAAGATCCTGATCGACGAGGGCGTCGTCGGCGAGGACGACTACAAGGAGATCAACAAGGAGGCCGGCGCCGAGGCCGAAGCCGCCGCCCAGTTCGCCCTCAAGAGCCCCTACCCCGACGAGTCCGAGATCTTCGACGACGTCTACTGGGAGGTGGACAACAAGACCGAAGCCGGCCGCACCGGCCGCCATTTCTTCCACGGCTGACCCGTCCCCTGCCCCCGCCTTTTTTCCCATCCAGCTTTCACCGCGGCAGAAGACCGCACCCCAGACATGCCCCGACAGCTCAGCTACCGAGAAGCCCTCCGCGAAGGACTCGACGAGGAACTTGCGCACGACGAGAACGTTTGCATCATCGGCGAGGAGGT
>SLGN01000170.1 GCA_007123695.1 Verrucomicrobiales bacterium | reverse complement strand
TTGAGGGGGGCGGGGGATAGCTCCCTCTCGGCTCCGTTGAGGGTGATTTTCATGCGAGGGCGGGGTGGGCGGCGCCCATGGCGGGGGAGAGGATCGAGGCGTCCCAGTCCTTCCACACGGGCTCGAGCCCTAGGGCGCGGAGCTTCGCCGCGATCTCGGCGGCGGAGCGCTCGTCGGAGATGTCGAACTGGCCGGTGGCGGGGGTCGATCCCTCGCAGGCCGGTTTGGCGGGGCGCTCGTCGAGATCGACGCGGCGGCCGCGCACGGTGAGGTGGACGTCGTCGCCTCCGGCGCCGGTGTAGCCGCCGGGTTCGGTGTGGCTGCCCGCGCTGATGGTGGTGACGCCGAGTGGGAAGAGGGCGTCGCGCAGGACGGGTGATTCCCGGGTGCTGAGGACGATGCCGACTTGGGGAAAGCAGAGGCGGAAGGCGCAGAGGGCCTGGACGAATTCCGCGTCGCCCATGGAGTGGCGGGGATGGAAGCCGCCGGCGGCGGGGCGCAGGCGCGGCAGGCTGATGGTGAAGTGCGCCTTCCAGCAGACTCGCTGGAGGTATTCCAGGTGCGCAGCGAGACGCAGGGCCTCGCTCCGCCAGTCGGAGAGCCCGACGAGAGCGCCGATGCCGATGCGACGGAAGCCGGCCGCGTAGCCGCGCTCGGGGCATTCCAGGCGCCAGTCGAAGTTCTTCTTCGGCCCGGCGGTGTGGTAGACGGCGTAGGCGTCGCGGTCGTAGGTCTCCTGGTAGACGACGAGCCCCTCGCATCCGGCGCGGACGAGCGGCTCGTATTCCGGCGTCTCCATCGGGCCGACCTCGATGGCGAGCGTGGGCACGAAACCGCGCAGGGTGGCGAGGCAGTCCTCGAGGTAGCCCTCGGAGACGAAGCGGGGATGTTCCCCCGCGACGAGGAGGAGGTGGCGGAAACCGATGCTGGAAAGATGCCGCGCCTCGCGTTCGACCTGCGGCACTGTGAGCGTCGTCCGCAGGATGGGGTTGTCGCGGGAAAATCCGCAGTAGGAGCAGTTGTTGACGCACTCGTTGGAGAGGTAGAGGGGTGCGAAGAGGCGCATCGTCCTGCCGAAATGGCGACGAGTGGCCGCGACCGAGGCGGCGGCGAGGGTCTCCAGATCCTCGGGACCGGTCGGATCGAGGAGGGAGCGGAACCTTGCGAGGAGGGGCGAGAGCGGGCCTCCCGAGTCGAGTTCGTTGAGCGCGTTGACGAAGGACATCGTACGCGGAAGATACGTCGGCGGACCGTCGAGGCAACGTGCGGGCCCGATTTTCTTCGTCCTGCCGACCGAAGGGGGGCAAAAGAGCTGAAAAAATTCGTTGCCAAAAGGCGCTACCGCCGATAATAACCCGAATTCCTTAACAACATTCCCCATTTCCCACATGGCCGACGCATCGATCGAAGAAAAAGTGAAGAATATCATCGTGGAGCAGCTTGGTGTCAGCGAAGACCAAGTGAAGCCCGAAGCCAAGTTCATCGAGGACCTTGGCGCCGACTCCCTCGACACCGTCGAGCTGGTGATGGCCTTCGAGGAAGAGTTCGACATCACCGTCCCCGACGAGGACGCGGAGAAGCTCGCCAGCGTCGGCGACGTGTTCGGCTACATCGAGCAGCAGTCGAAGTAGGCTCTGCTCCCGTTCCGGGTTCTGCTGGCCGAAAGGTCGGCCCAGCGAATGCGCCTCCGCCCGAGGCGCATTTTTCGTATTCCAATTCGCAGACGTTCGAAGTCCTTTCCCGCGAAGGGGGCGGGCAATGAATTGGAAATCGAAGCGCTTTGCGCGTAGACTGCCGAAACCGATCCATGTCTTCCCTCTCCTCCGACGACATCTCCTACGCGATGGAGCACACCCGGGTGCTGCACGAACCCGACCGGCTCATCGACACCTTCGGATCGACGAACTTCCGCTTCCATCTCCTCACCGAACCGATGGATTCCGTCGGGATGGTGCGGGTCCGCGAGGGGCACATGGAGGCCGAGCGGCCCCGGATCCTGCGTCCCGAAGGCTACAACGACCTGCTTTTCGAGGGCTTCGGCGAGCAGGCTGCCGTCTTCGCCGAATGGTTTCGGCAGCACGGCAACCTGGCCTTTTTCCAGTACGGGTTCAGCTTCGCGAAGCGGGCCATCACCGAGGAACTCGTCAGCTCCCCGGTCGAAGAAGTGCGCGACCGCATTCTCGAGGAGATCCGCTCGACCGGCGATCCCTCCCGGGCCCTCATCTTCGGGATCGACGATTCCTGGGAGGTATCGCTGATCAAGTTTACGATGGAGACCATCGCCCGGTCCCTCAGCATCAATCTCTTCGACTTGAAGCGGAGAGGCCTGCTGTGACCTCTCCGCCGATTCGAACTCCGCAGAGATGGCCCGCATCAAGCTTCTCCTGGCGTTCTTCGCGCTGCTTGTCTGCGTGGGCGGAGCCTTTGGGGCCTATTATTTTTGGGAGCGGTATGCGCAGCCCGAGATGGTGGTGAGCCGGCACATCTCGGGCCGGGAAGGGGAGGGTCTGGGACGGCCCGATCTCGGGAAACGCCATTTCGAGGCCGCGATCGCCCTCGTGCGCGAGGGCGAGCTCGTCTCCGCGCGGGACCGCCTGCGCTACCTGATGCGCTATTTTCCCGAGTCGGACACCATCGGCGAAGCCAGGCGCATCGTCGGCGAGATCAACATGGACCTCCTCCTGTCGCGGATCCCCCTGCCCGGAAAGTCCGAATACGTCGTGAAGCGCGGCGATGCGCTGCTGACCATTGCGAGGCGCAACGAAACGACGATCGACTACATCATGCGGGCAAACGGCAAGACCAGCGAGCTGATCTTTCCCGACGAGGCCCTCGTCGTGTATCCGCTGAACTTCCGGGTCGCCATCTCGCTGGAAGACGGCACCGTCACCGTCTACGAGGAGGACGAGTTCTTCAAGGAATACGCCATCCTCGACCGGAACCTGCCGGCCGAACTGCGGCCGCCGCTCTCCACCACCGTGACCGAGCGCGTCGCCTGGCACGGCAACCAGCCCGTCAACTTCACCCAGCCCACCTACATGGGCAGCGCGAAATGGCTTCG
>SLGN01000507.1 GCA_007123695.1 Verrucomicrobiales bacterium | reverse complement strand
GCTCTTCTTCGGCTCCTCGCGCGACCATGCTCTGCACCGCATCGATGCCGCCACCGGCGAGGGAGGGCCGGTTTTCGTCACCGACGGTCCGATCCGCTTCGCCCCGGCGCTCTGGCGCGACCGGCTCTTCGTCGCCAGCGACGACGGGTTCCTCTACTGCCTCGACTTCGACGGCACGGTCGTCTGGAAGCATCGCGGCGGTCCCGGCGACGCCCGGCGCCTCGGCAACGGACGGCTCGTTTCCCAATGGCCCGCCCGCGGAGCCCCCGTCGTCGTCGGCGACACGGTCTACTACGCCGCCGGGATCTGGCCCAGCGACGAGATCTTCCTCCATGCCCTCAATGCCGCCACCGGAGAAACCCGCTGGGTCAACGACGACTCCGGCGGCATCTACATGCCCCAGCCCCACGGGGGCGCCGACGCCGAGAGCGGAGTCGCCGCCCAGGGATACCTCGTGGTCTCGGGGGCAGAAGCCTCGAACGTCCCCTTCCCTCCCGCCGATTTGACCGGGACCGCGAGCGACGCCGACGCAACCGCCGCACAGCTCCTCGTGCCGACCGGCCGCGCCGTGCCCGCCTCCTTCGACCTCGGGAGCGGAGCCTTCCAATACTTCCACTTGCAGGAATACGGAAAGCGCGGCGGCTTCGCGACAATGGCCCTCGGCCCCATGTTCCTCAACAGCGGGATCGCCTTCGACCTAGAGAGCGGCAAGGCGGGAGAAACCATCGGCGCCGGGCCCGTCGCCGCCTTCCCCGAGGGGATCGTGCGTGCGAGCGGCGAAACCGTCGAGGCCCTGACCTGGATCGCGGGCGAGACCTTTGACCGGCGCGGGCGTCCCGAAACCAGTTGGACGCTGGAGCCGCAGTGGAAGGGCAGTCTCGGCGACAAGATCACCGCTCTCATCGTCGCGGGCGACACTGCCGTCGCGGGCGGCGACGGGCATATCTTCCTGCTCGACATCGCCGAGGGCGGGGTTCGCGCCGTGTTTCCCGTCGAGGGCGAAGTCCACGACCTCGCCGTCTCCGGCGGACGCCTCTTCGCCAGCACCGACGCGGGACATTGGTATGCCTTCGGCGACCCCGCCTCCCTCTCCGGGGGCGAAACCCGCCGCCACGGGCTGGCGGGGGGCGACGACGACGCCTGGCCCCGCGACCCCGCCGCCGTCGCCGCCGCCGAGGCCATCCTCGCCGATCCCGCTCGGGGCCTCGGCTACTGCCTCGACTTCGGCAGCGGCGACGCCCAGCTCGCCCGCGAGCTGGCGGAACGCAGCGATCTGCGGATCTACGCCATCGACGACGATGCCGAGCGGGTGCGCCAAAGCCGCGAGCAGCTCCTGCGCGCCGGGCTCTACGGCAGCCGCGTCACGGTCCACCACGTCGAGGATCTCGCGCAGCTTCCCTACCCCCGCTACTTCGCCAACCTCGTGGTCTCGGGTCGCGCCCTCGCCGAGACCGGCGCCGCGTTTCTCGCGCAAGGCTGGCACGACTGCCTGCGCCCCTACGGCGGTCTCGCCCTCTTCGGTCCCGCCGGGAGCATGGAGGAAACCGAACGCGGCCCGCTGGAGGGGGCCGGCGAGTGGACCCACCAATACATGGACGCCGCCAACCAGCTCTCCTCCGCCGACGAGATCGTGCGCGGACCTCTCGGGATGCTTTGGTACCGCGACGTCGACATCGACGTGCCGCAGCGCCACGGACGGGCTCCTTCGCCACTATTCTACGACGGGCTGCTCTACCACGTCGGCAACGACGAGGTCGTCTGCGTCGATGCCTACAACGGCACCGAGCGCTGGCGCCAGCCCCTGCCCGGCATCCTCACCGCCTACGACGGCGACGAACTGATGGGCGCCTCCGGCACCGGGAGCAGCTTCTGCGTCGGCGAGACCGGCTTCTACGTCCGCGACGGGGGCCACTGCCTGCGCTTCGACTACCGCAGCGGCGAGCTTCTCGGGCGTTTCGACGCGCCGCCCCAGGCCGACGGCGAGCCCGGCACCTGGGGCTACATCGCCCTCGCCGAAGGCCTCCTCTTCGGCTCGTTGGCCAACACCGACCACCAGGTGACCTTCCGCTGGCGCGAGAGCACCGGCGACATGTCGAAGCAGTTCACCGAATCCTCGACCTTCTTCGCCCTCGATCCCGTGGAAGGCGATCTCGTCTGGCGCTATGACGCCGAGCATTCCATCCGGCACAACGCCATCGCCATCGGTGACGGGCAGGTCTTCCTCGTCGACCGGGCCCTCGCCCTCTTCGACCGCCGCAAGGAGGCCCCCGCCGAGCCCCTCCCCGGCGGCGCCCTTCTCGCCCTCGAAGCCGCCACCGGTGAGGAGCGCTGGCGCGGGGCCGAACCGGTCGAGGCCACCACCCTCGCCTTCAGCCCCGAATACGGGAAACTGCTCGCCTGCTTCCAGCCGACCCGCTACGCTCTCGCCTCGGAGTCGGGCAACAAGCTGGCCGTCTACGACGCCGCCGAGGGCGAGCTGCAATGGGAGAAGGAAGCCCCCTACCAGAGCCGCCCCCTCATCAACGACTACACCATCTACGCCCAGGGCGGGGCCTGGGACCTGCTCAGCGGAGAGGAGCGGCCCTTCAACTTCAGCCGCTCCTACGGCTGCGGCGTCCTCGCCGGCTCGCGCCATCTCATGGTCTACCGGTCGGCGACCCTCGGCTACTTCGACCTGGAGAAAAACGAGCGCACCGAGAACTTCGGCGGAGTCCGCCCCGGCTGCTGGATCAACGCCCTGCCCGCCGGCGGGCTCGTGCTCGTGCCCGACGCCTCGGCGGGCTGCACGTGCAGCTACCTCAACCAGTCGTGGATGGCCCTCGAGCCCATCGCGCTGCGCCCTCCCCTCGCCGATCCCCCGGGCGGCGGCTTTCCCGGAACGGTGCAGGTGAGCCTGCGGCGCGACGGGCCCGCCCCGGAAGGAGCCGTCATCCGATACACCCTCGACGGCACCCCGCCGTCGGGCGACTCGCCGATCTACGAAGGGCCCGTCGAAATCGACGCCGGCACCCGGCTCCGCAGCCGCATCTTCGCGCCCGACGGGCGGGTCAGCCGCGCCCTC
>SLGN01000297.1 GCA_007123695.1 Verrucomicrobiales bacterium | reverse complement strand
TTTGATCTATTTTGCCGAAAGTGTAAAGGAAAAATCGCGTCGCTGCCTACGATTTCCGCAGAAATCGCAAAGCCGCCACCCTGTCGCCGCCGAGCGGTCGAACCCGGCGCTCTCCAAGGAACCCGTTCGGTGGCCCCGGAGGATGCGCGAACCCGGCGTGCCGCCACCTGAGTGAGAGCCAGGGAACGACCGCATCGGGCACTAGCGCTGTTATCCGGCCGGGAAGATCAGAACGACACGCTCAGATTCACGCCTCCGAAGAGATGGTCGCTCCGCATGGGGCGGAAGGCCCAATCCGGCATGCCGTTGAGGAGCCAGGTGTCCGGAGCGCCGACGTAGCCGATGTAGGGAGTGAGCGTGGCACGGCAGTTGAGCTCGATCGGGAGCGCCGCGTTCAGGTAGTAGTGGTTCCATCCGCTGGAGCGGCCTCCCGTCTGCGTTGCCGGAGCGGCGCCCCAGTAGTTGTCCGCGAAGGCGACCCCTGCGCCCAGGACGAGACCTTGCCCTAGAATCTCGAACCGCCTGTCCACCCCGAGATCCCAGAACCAAGCGCCGTTTTCCTGGTTCGCCAAGGTCGGGATCGTCCCGTTCCAAGCGTTGGGGAGACCGAAGTTGCGGAACAGATCGAAGCGGAGGACGAACCAATCGAGATCCCGCGAAAGGTGGAGACCGATCTCGCCATGGCTGGACGGCCAGAGCGGCGTCTTCGGATCTTCCGGATAGAAGTAGTGGGTGTAGCTGAGGTCGGCCAGAATTCCCGCGAACGAAGGCAGGCTGACGCGCCCAGAGAGGGCGAGCTCATCGTTGAAGAGGTTGGCGAAGGTGGTCGGCGAAATGATGTTCGCGTAGCGAACCCCGAAGGTCAGCGGCAGCGCGAGGTCCTCGAAAGTGTAGCGCAGCTGGCCTTGGACCGTGTCTCCCCCGGCAATCAGCCCTTTGTGGAAGTAGTGGGTCTGGTAGCCTACCTCGACCAATCCTCCCAGATCAAGGCACTCCTCGATCACATCCTTCGGAACGACTTGCTTGCCCCAATCCCCGGCCCACCCCGTGGAGAAGAAGAGGAGAATCAGCGCGATAACGCAGGAGGCTTTCATGAGCGGCAGGTGAGGCGATGCGACCGGCGGTGAATAAGAAGACCCTGAATCGAACCGGACTCGCAACGACTTAGCTGAGTTCAAATTCTCGCGCAAGCGACTTTTTCACCGCTTCGAGACGACTTTAGAAGAAATTCTTCCCAGGCAGACATCCCTACTCGACCCGCTTCGTCCCAGGGCGCACCGCCGGAACGGCGGCAAGCCATTCGGGAACCTCCTCCGGGGCGTAGACGGGGAACTCAAGCTCCATGCACGAAACCACCGGATACTCGCCGACAAAACGCTTCCCGGAGCGGTTCACCACGACGAAAACCCCCGCGACCACTCCGCCCTTCCCCGCGATGAAATCGGTAAGCTCCAGCAGCGTGCCCCCGGTAGTGATGACATCCTCGACGAGGAGCAACCGCTCTCCCTCGCGAATCTCGAAGCCCCGCTTCAGCTCGAGTTCGTTCGACGAGGAATTCCGCTCGGCGTAGATCGTCCGGGCGTGCAGGGCGAGACCGACCTGCTGCCCCACCGGCACCCCGCCCATCGCGGGGCTCAGCACCACGTCGATTCCTCCGAGGGCCTCCAGTTGGGGGACGGTCTGCTCGATCATCCGCTGGAGCTCCCACGGATGCTGCACCAGACGCCCCTTCTTCACGTAGTAAGCGGAGTGCTTTCCACTGGCGAGGATGAAGTGGCCTTCGTCCACCGCCCCGTATTCCTTCAGGAGTTCGATGGCCTCCTCAGGCGATCTGGGCAATTCGGTTCGCATAGTCTCGGGCTTTTTCGGAGAGGGCGGCATTCTCGTCGGAGTAGAGAATCCCGCGAGAGACATTGATGAGCGCCGGGGCCTTGCGTCCCTTGCCTCGCAGCGCTTCGAGGTCGCCGCCCTGGGCACCCAGACCCGGGACGAGCAAAGGGACGTCGGGCAGGCGAGCGATCACCTCCGGCGAGGCGTTGGTCAGGCCCAGAACAAGGCCGATGCTCCCCTCCCCCGCCGGAGTCGAGGAAGCATGCGACGCGAGGTCGCCGACCAGCTCGAAGACGCGTCGCCCGTCCGCCAGCTCGTGAAGCTCCAGGTCGGCGGCGCCGGGATTGGAAGTGACCGCAAGCAAGTAAACCCCTTTCCCCGGATGCCTCAGGAAAGGCTCGACCGAATCGTAGCCCATGTAGGCGCTGAGGGTGACCGCATCGACATCCCACCTGTCGAAATACGCCCTCGCGTAGTGCTCCTGGGTCGTCCCGATGTCCCCCCGCTTCGCATCGAGGATTACCGGAACACCCGTGGACTTCATCCTCGCGACCAGCCCCTCCAGCAGTTGGTAGCCCTCGACGCCGAGCGCCTCGAAATAGGCGATGTTCGGCTTGAAGGCCGCCGCGAACTCCGCCGTCTCTTCGATCACCCGTTGGCAGAAGGACTCCAACTCCGCAACCGACCCATGGCGGTCGATCCGCGGATCGATTCCAACGCAAAGAGCGCTCCCGGCAACCCCGATACGCTCCCTCAGCTTTTCCAAATACGTCATTTCGCGTTACC
Organism: Verrucomicrobiales bacterium; assembly: GCA_007123695.1. Taxonomy (GTDB): domain Bacteria; phylum Verrucomicrobiota; class Verrucomicrobiia; order Verrucomicrobiales; family DEV007; genus Arctic95D-9. Next base: position 446 of record SLGN01000297.1, on the reverse strand, counting down.
CCTGCCCCGCCCACTCGGCAAAGCGCCGTGACTCAACAGGAAACCGCCAAAGAGTCAACACCCCATTCCAATTCCAATCACCCGCCGCCCACCTTCCACACTCCGATCAAAAATCATAAATAATATCCAACCTTTTTATTTGCAATTCAAATTCGATGTGCCACAATCCGGAGAAGTTGATCTCGTTTTCACATGAATCCACGTCGCATCATCGCTGCCGCAGGCTCTGGAAGAGCCTATTACCACTGTATTTCTCGCGTCGTCGACCGGCGCATCGTCTTCCATGCCTCGGAAAAGGAGGTCTTCCGATCGATCCTGCGGAAGCTGGAGCGCTTCTTGGGGGTGGGGGTAGTGACCTATTGCCTGATGGGCAACCACTTTCACCTGCTGCTGGAAGTGCCGGACAAGGAAACGATGCCGAAGCTGGATGCGGAGACGCTGCTGGA